>CAYXJI010000050.1:0-7025 GCA_964465175.1 uncultured Burkholderiaceae bacterium
CTGGGTAAAGAATTGATCCGCACCTTGCATGCGGGGGGTTATGTGATTGATAAAGAATAAATTGCGACAGCGAGTAAAGCAAATATGGAATTGCGAAAGATTGAACTAAAGAATTTAGCGATGAAAGAAGGCGAAGGCTGGTCACTGCGTCGCTCAATTTTAGCGATTGTCTTGGCGATCACTGTGTCGATCTGGGGCTTTAGTGGCATCGTGGTGTATATCGAAGCTGATCAAGAAAGCCAAGAATTGTTCGATCAATCGCTGGCTGAAACTGCGCATCTACTGCTGACTTTGGCGGATCATGAAGCCGAGGAACGTTTGGCATCGACGGCCGACACTTTGACTGAGTCCAACGTCGAAAAACACAGCCAGTATTTGTTATTGCAAATTTGGGATACGCAAAAACGCCTGCTGTATCGAAATAATGCAGCGCCAGAAACACCCCTCACCACCGATACGACTAGCGGCTTTGGTTGGACACAATTGAACGGACAACCGTGGCGTACTTACTCGATCTGGAATGCCCCGCATCGTTTGCAAATTCAAATCGCCGAACCTATCAGCCACCGTAAAGATATCAGCGGACGTTTCGCTTATAAATTGTTACTCTTTGCAGTCTTGGTGTTGCCCCTGATGGCGGGCGCAATCTGGTGGATGATCAATCGCTTGTTCCGCGCATTACAACATTCTGCAGACCAAGTGAGTCAACGTACACCAAATGATTTAGAAAAAGTCGATCTGGCTGGCGCGCCGGTGGAATTGCATTCATTGCTGACTGCTTTAAATCATTTGTTTGAACGTGTTAGTCATGCGATGGAGCAGGAACAGCGATTTACTGCCAATGCCTCGCATGAATTGCGGACGCCACTGGCAGCGATTAAAGCGAATTTGCAAGTGATCCAACGCGCTCGTAATGATCCGGAACGCGACGAGGCCGCTGCGGGTTTGCTCATTAGTGTGGATAGGGCGACGCGTTTAGTCGGACAGCTCATGACTTTATCGAGACTAGATCCGCAAGATGCGCGTGATCCAGCATTGCAGGCGTATGATTTGCAACATTTTTTGGACAAACAGGTACCTGATTTTTCCCTTCTTGCAGAGAGAAAACAACTAAATTTCACTTGCAATTTGCAAGCCGCATCTTGTTTGATGAACCCAGATACGTTGGCCATCATGCTACGCAATTTACTCGACAATGCCGTGCGTTATACGCCTGTAGGCGGTCAAGTCGAACTTGCTTGCGGTAGCGTTGATGGGCGTGTTTTTTTGCGTGTAAGTGACAGCGGCCCAGGTATTCCTGAAGAGATGCGAGAAAAAGTCTTTGAACGCTTTTTCCGTCTGCCTGGTGCCAGTGCTTCTGGTAGCGGCTTAGGACTATCGATCGTGAAAAGTATCGTGCGTAGTCATGATGCTCAATTAGAACTGGGTGACGCAGTGGGACAAGGCTTGATTGTGACGGTGTGGTTGACATCATAGAAGTTGAATTGCGCATTGGAAGGTGTGCACCATGCTGTAAGTCGTCGTTAATCTGCGTAAACTAGTCCTTGCGTGGGAACTCTGATGCTACATTCGGAATCAATATGCATTCACGACGCTTTCATCACGACTTCGTTATATTCTCATCTATTTTTTAGGAACTTGTTATGCCTCAAGCTCGCATCAAAATTTCTAGCGTACTGGTTGCCGCCACACTGATAAGTAGCGCAAGCTACGCAAGTGCTCAGAATCTCAACCCTGAACAAAAACAATTGCGTGCGATTTATCAAGAATTGGTGGAAATTAATACCACCAATTCTGTCGGGAGCTGCACAGCCGCATCCAAAGCGATGGCGCAGCATTTGAAAAAAGCTGGCTATAGCGATGCCGAACTACACATCGTAGTGCCGCCCGATGCGCCAAAAAAAGGTAATCTGATCGCTAGGCTGAACGCAAATTCTGCGGATAAAGCGAATACCAAAAAACCATTGCTGATGCTGGCACACATTGATGTGGTGGAAGCAAAGCGTGAAGATTGGCTACGCGATCCCTTTAAGTTAATCGAAGAAGATGGTTTTTTCTATGCGCGCGGTGCTTCGGATGATAAATCGATGGCAGCAATCTTCGTCGCCAATATGATGCGCTATAAAAAAGAGAAGTTGTCGACGAACCGCGATTTGATTTTGGCACTTACTTGTGACGAAGAATCGGTGCCTACTAAATACAATGGCGTTGAATATCTGCTCAAGCATCACCGTACCTTGATCGATGCCGAGCTCGCTTTGAACGAGGGCGGCGCTGGCTCATTAGATAAGTCAGGCAAGCCAGTACGGCATGGCATACAAGCTGGGGAAAAGATTTTTCAGACTTTCAGTTTAGAAGTCACCAACAGCGGCGGACATAGCTCGGTGCCCCGCAAAGACAATGCGATTTACAAATTATCGGATGGCTTGTCGCGCTTAGGGAAATTTGATTTTTCATTTCGTTTGACGCCGACCACACGCGGCTTTTTTGACACCATGTCAAATCTCGAAACGGGCCAATTGGCAGCGGACATGAAAGGTATTTTGCGTGATCCCGTCGATACTGACGCATTAGCCCGTTTGAGCGCAACGACGCCGTTTTACAATGCCAGCTTACGAACTACCTGTGTTGCGACTATGGTGAGCGCCGGACATGCAGCGAACGCCTTGCCACAACGCGCGCAAGCGAATGTGAATTGCCGTATTTTGCCAGGTGAAACTGTCGAGCAAACACAAACCACATTGCAAACAGTGATGGCTGATGCCGACATTAAAATCACACCAGTAGGAACCGCAACGGTATCGCCAGCACAGCCACTGCATCCTGAATTAATGAAAGCGGTGACGGATTTAACGAATCAAATGTGGCCGGGTATTCCGGTAGTGCCGACGATGTCGCCAGGTGGCACCGATGGACGCTTTTTGAATAATGCCGGTATCTGGACGTATGGTGTCAGCGGCATATTTCATTATCCAGATGGCAGCAATGCGCATGGTTTGAACGAGCGTTTGCCAGTCAAGTCGCTGTATGAAGGACAGCAATTTTTGTATGACTTGGCGAAACGTTTGAGTCAGTAAGTCAAACCGACTTAAAAATATTGGTTCGCGAATGCGCCACACCTTGTTCGAGGTTGGCGCATTTTTTGTTATGACATAGATTTTTGCACGGTCTATTTTCTCCATTGCTGCCTCAGTTTAAGCGATCTTTTTCGTCGATAAAGTATTAAATTTTTTTTCGCAACTTACACTTGTCGTGAGTCAAGAGAACTTGCAATCGCAGAATTTTCATATACAAGCGCCAATCGATACTGGTAAAATAATCGAGTTGGTGCTCGCTGCGTGGTTCACATGTAGCAGTTCAACGGGAAGCAGGAGGTTCATTTTTCTATTTACGCACAGCGTAAAACAGAGCAAAAAAACCGACCTGCGCTGCCCCCGCAACGGTCAAACGGACGAGCCTTTTTGGCTCCGCTTTTGTCAATCAGCCACTGATCACCTTGAACAAGTGATTGGGAAGGCGACAAAGGTAGTTTCCGCCAGCCCGGATACCGGCCAACAAGGTAGTAGTGCGCTTGCGCGCTGCATTTGATGCTTATGCACTGTCGGGGATGACAGTGTGAGCGTATCGAAATATCTCAAATTAATTTGTTTCTAATCAGGTGAGCTGCTCACTGCGACTTCGACTAAGCATAGTGCTTTTTTGCGCGTCGCCCATCGTTCGTTGTTCATACTTGTAGCGACTTTGCTCGTAGGTGGTCTGACTGATTAAAACAGGAAGCGTTGAGATTTTTCATCCTTTAGCTGTGTTCTATGAAAAAACCATTTGTGTCTGAGTATGCGCGTCCATTGCGCGCATTGTCGGCTGTCCCTTTATTGTCGGCGCTGTCTGTATTGTCCTTTGTTAGCCCTGAGTCAAAAGCGGTTGATGCGATTGATACTAGCCTGCCAACGGTAGTCGTTACCGCCAATCGTACTGCGACCAAGCTGAGTGATGTGATAGCCGATGTTAGCGTGATTGATCGCGCTGAAATTGAATTGGCTGGACAAAGTTCTTTAGTCGATGTTTTAAGTCAGCAAGCGGGGATTCAGATATCCCGTAATGGCGGCTATCGTTCCAGTACCGGTCTCTTTTTGCGCGGCGCATTAACTTCACAAGCGATCGTTTTAATTGATGGCGTGCGCATAGGTTCCGCTACGTCGGGTGGCGCATCTTTGGAGAATATTCCTTTAGAACATATTGATCGCATCGAAATTTTGCGCGGTGCGGCTTCGGCTTTGTATGGTCCAGATGCTGTCGGTGGTGTGATTCAGATTTTTACGCGCGAGCCAGGTGCTCGTCCACAAATCAGTGCGAGTGTTGGCGCTGGCGGTGACGGACAAAAAAAAGCGAGTGCCTCGGTCAGTGGCAATGCGGCCGGCATCGGCTATAGCGTTGCGGTGGCGAGCGAGCGTGCCGATGGATTTTCTGTGATTGATAATCCCAATGCTTCGGGCTTTAACGTCGATGCAGATAGCTTTAAATCCACCAGTTTTAGCGGTAAGTTGAATAGTAAAATTTCTCAAGTCCATCAATTGAGTCTGCGTGTAATGCACAGTAAAACTGACTACCAATTTGATTCGCTACCGTCACCCAATCCACTGAAATTAAGCAAAGCCACGAGTGATGCTTGGAGTCATGCCAATTTGCGTAGCGTCAATGCACAGTGGCAGGCGCAGTGGCTATCGCAATGGAAATCGACGGTGTTGGTGGCGCAGAGTGACGATAAATCAGTGTCCGAATATTTTCGTATCAGTGACCATGCCTTCGGTGGCATGTCGAGATTTAACACGCAACGTCAACAAGCGAGCTGGCATAATGAGCTGAGCTTAGGCCAAGATCAACTGGGTTTTGTGCTCGAACAGCGTAAAGAAGAGGTCGACAGCACGACCAACTATCGTGTCAAACAACGTGACTTGCGTGCAGCCGTACTTTCTTACGGATTGCAACGCGGCGATTGGAATGCATTCGCCGTGATACGCAATGATTACAACTCGCAATTTGGTTCTTTCAATAATTGGTCTTTGTCGGGTGCTTACAAAATTCTGCCTGCTTGGCGCCTTGTAGCGAATGCGGGGACTAGCTTCCAAGCGCCTTCCTTCAATCAATTGTATTTCCCCGGTTTTGGCAATACCGCGCTCACGCCACAACGTAATCGTTCTAATGAAATGGGGGTGAAATATCAAGAAGGGGCGCAGACTTTCTCCGCGATCGCCTATCAAAATGAAGTGCAGGGATTTATCAATCCGTCGACCAATGTCCAGAGCGCTTTAGCGCGCTTACGTGGTGTGACTTTGAGTGCGGCGTGGCAAGCTGGCGCGACGCAATACAGCGCCTCGTATGACTATACGGATCCTCGCACCAAGCCAAATAATCTGCGTCTGGTGCGTATCGCTCGCAATACCTTGAATTTACGCGTACATCATCAAGGGCGAGAGCTGGCAGTCTTTGCTGAATTTAAATTGGCGAGTGACCGCGAAGATAATAATCTGAGCTTTAATGGACGCGATAAATTGGGTGGCTATGGCTTGTTGAATGTCGGTGCGAATTGGAAAATTGCACAAGATTTGTCTGTCCTGATACGGGCCAATAATATGCTGGATAAACAGTATGCGCTGGCGAATACCTACTCGACACCCGGACGTAATTTGTTTGTCACGCTGTCATGGCGCAATTGATAGGCTATGCATCCAGTGAATCACCATGAGCGCAAGTAATCTAACTATGCCGACTATGCCGAATAACTTGAATATGGCTGCGAGCGAGTTGCTGATCGGCGGGCAAAGAAGTGGCAAATCGGCGCGCGCCGAAACCATGACTGCGGCATGGCTGGCAAAAAATGATCGCCATGAGGCGGTCATGATTGCCACCGCCACTGCATGGGATGACGAGATGCAACAGCGCATCGCACGGCATCAACGAGATCGCGCAGCACGGGTGCCACGCATGCGCACGATAGAGGAGCCTTTGCACTTAGCGCGGTGCGTGCGCACGCATAGTCAGGCCAATACCTTGGTGGTGGTGGACTGCATGAGCTTATGGCTGACGAATTGGATGATGCCGGCTGAGCAGATCAAGTGTGATGCGTCGGCTATAGAGTCAGAAGTCGCCGGACTGCTTGCAGCCATCGCGCAAGCGCCCGGCCCTCTGGTATTGGTGACGAACGAAATCGGCTTGGGTGTGATTCCCATGGGACGTGAGGTACGTGAGTTTGTTGACGCCTTGGGGCGTTTGAATCAACTGCTGGCTGGCGCTTGCCAGCGTGTCAGCTTGATGGCAGCGGGTTTGTCATTAACTTTGAAAGCGCCTTGATGAAAAAAAATCTTGCTCAAATCTTGCAATCATTATTGCTACCAATAAGAACCCCCGTCGTAAAATTGGCGATGGGCGTGCTGCTTCTGTGTAGCAGCCTACTGCAGGGACAGGCCCAAGCCCAGACCCAGACCCAGATGGTAGAGATAGAAGATGATCGCGGGCACAAAATTCAATTTGCAAAGTCACCGCAGCGCATCGTCAGCATTTTGCCGTCGCTAACCGAAACTGTGTGCGCCTTGGGACATTGTCAGCGTTTAGTTGGCGTGGATCGCTATTCTAATTTTCCTGAAAGTGTACGTAAATTGCCGCAAGTCGGGGGGGGCTTAGATCCTAATCTGGAGGCGATTGTTGCATTAAAACCCGATGTGGTATTGATGGCGACCTCATCACGTGTGGCTGAGCGTTTGCAAGCCTTGGGAATTAAATCGTTGGCGCTAGAGCCCAAGACGCATGCCGATGTGCGCCGTATTTTGGGGAAGATAGGGCAATTATTAGAGGTCAAAGACGCAGATCATGTGTGGCGCGAGATCGAACAACAAATGAAAACCACAGCCGCTACTTTGCCGCCAGCAGTGAAAAAACTTAGGGTGTATTTTGAAGTGAGTAATGCGCCCTTCGCTGCAGGCGAAGGCAGCTTTATCGGTGAGATATTGCTAGGCCTAGGCGCAGGAAAT
>CAYXJI010000050.1:7035-15010 GCA_964465175.1 uncultured Burkholderiaceae bacterium
CTGAATTTATCGTTAGAGCCAATCCGGATGTGATCATGGTTGGACAACGTGGTTTTGCATCGATGGAGGCGCGCCCGGGCTGGCAAGCGATTCGTGCTATTCGTGAAAAACGGATTTGTGCTTTTGAGCCAGCGCAGTCCGACATTTTGGTGCGTCCCGGTCCCCGTATGGCCGAAGCGGTGAAGATCATGGCAGATTGTTTGCGTCGGCATGCCTTATGAGTAGCGGCGATTTAATCATAGAGGTCGGGAGTCAAAACGAAGATAGCCGCGCCAAGGAGCTGAGTGCCAATGGCTCGCCGCGATCAGTGCAAAGTAGGCGCGTGTGGCGCTTTGGCATCGCTTTAATTTTCTTGAGTGGCGCCTTAGTGTTGCTGGGTGTCGGCGTTGGTAGCACCGGATGGGAAAGCTTGACGACAATGTGGGAGCACTCATTGGCGATGCAGATAGTCTGGGATATACGCTTGCCACGCACCGTTGGCGCTTGGCTTGCGGGGGCCTTACTCGGCTTGTCGGGCGCCGTGGCGCAAGGTCTATTTCGCAATCCTCTTGCCGATCCGTATTTGCTCGGCAGCGCTTCCGGTGCAGCATTGGGGGTGAGTGCGGCTTTGGCTTTATTTGGTGTGTCGCCGTTTGCTACCGCGTGGTTAGTGCGTCTTGGTTTGACTGGTGCTGCGTTTGTCGGCGCGGTGTCTGCGGTCTTATTGACCTTGTTATTGGCGCGTGGCGTGCAACACACTTTGCGCTTGCTACTAGCGGGGGTGATCGTCGGTGTGGTGCTCGGTGCGGTCGGCTCTTTGCTCACTATGCTTCGCCCCGATATTGTGCAAGCGATGCAGGCATTTATGCTCGGTAGCACGGGCTTTATAGGCTGGTCGGCCTGTGCGGTGATGGTGGTGGTACTGGCTTTGTGTGTGCTGGCGAGTGTCATGTTGAGTCACGCTTTAGATGGACTCTCTTTAGGGGAGGCGACTGCGGCGAGTTTGGGTTTACCCTTACCTCAAATGCGCGCTGCCTTGGTGGTGGTGATCGCCTTATCGGCTGGCACCGCCGTTGCGCAAGCTGGTTTGATTGTGTTTGTAGGTTTGGCGGCACCGCATCTGGTGCGCTCTGTGGTGAAGACGACTCACGCTAGTTTAATCGTGCTGGCTAGTTTAATGGGCGCTGTTTTATTGACATCGGCCGATATTTTGAGTCGTTGGCTGATCGCGCCGCAGGAGTTGCCAGTAGGCGTGTTGACAGCAATTTTGGGCGGAGGTTATTTGTTGCGCCTGATGCATAGTCAGCGCCGTTATGAAAACGGTGGAGGTCTGTGATGCTGGAAGTTATAGCAGACAGCGTGGCAGTTGAGGACAGCGCATTAAGTATGACGGATGTGTGCGCTAGTCTGGGCGGCACGGAGATTTTGCATCAGATCCATCTCGCTATCGTGGCAGGTGCGTGGACCAGTATCGTTGGGCCGAATGGTGCTGGCAAATCTAGCCTCTTAAAAGTATTGGCGGGCCTATTAGGTCATCAAGGCAAGCTCGCTTTATTCGGAAAAGCATTAGAAACTATCCCACGTCGTTTGCGCGCACAACAGATGTCTTGGTTAGGTCAAAGCGAAAACAGTGGCGAAGACATGAGTGCATGGGATGTCGTGATGCTAGGTCGATTGCCACACCAAGCATGGTTGGCCAGCCCAAGTGCAGCGGATCACCAAGCGGTTGAGCAAGCCTTGCGCCGCACGCAAGCCTGGCAATGGCGCAGTCGTAGCATAGGACAATTGTCGGGCGGTGAGCGGCAACGTGTTTTGTTGGCGCGTGCCTTGGCCGTCGATGCACAAGTGATTTTAATGGATGAGCCCTTGGCCAATCTTGATCCACCGCATCAGGCCGATTGGTTGTTGTTGGTACGTGATTTGATCGCGCAGGGCAAAACCGTGGTCAGCGTTTTGCATGAAATTTCTTTTGCCTTACAAGCTCAACATATGCTGATTGTGGATCAAGGTAAGGTTTTGCATTGCGGTGCGAGCCAAGATGAAACGACGCATAGAATGTTGGAAGCGGTGTTTGAGCATCGTATACAGATTCATACGGTGCAAGGGCAATGGATCGCTTTGCCGAAGTAGCGGCTGACATTAAATAGGGATGAAAAATGGTAGGGCGGGTGCAACCCGCGCCGCCAAGCCACCGAGCACCCGAGCACCTGAGCAGCGCGGGTTGCACCCGCCCTACGAGTTTTGTATGAATTTTTAAATATTTTAATCGGATGAGATTATGGAAATCGAAACACCACCAAGTGAAAAACCGTATGACAAGGCGCAGGGTGAGCGCCGTGGCATTATTATCGTCAATACGGGCGACGGCAAAGGTAAGAGCACGGCTGCTTTTGGCTTAGCATTGCGCGCATTCGGACGTGGCAAGCAGGTAAAGATTTTTCAGTTCATGAAAGTACCTACTGCGCGTTTTGGCGAACATAGAATGTTTGAACAACTGGGCTTGCTGATTGAAGGCTTGGGCGATGGCTTTAGTTGGAAGAGTCAAGATTTAGAGCACTCGGCACAACTGGCGCGCGATGGTTGGTTGAAAGCCAAAGCGGCGATCATGAGCGGTGAATTTTTTATGGTGACTTTGGATGAAATCACCTATCCCTTGATTTATGGTTGGATGCCTTTGGATGATGTGCTGGAGACTTTGCGCAATCGTCCTAAAGAAGTGCATGTGGTGTTGACCGGGCGTCGCTGTCCGCCAGAGATTATCGAGCTGGCCGATACCGTCACCGAAATGACCCTGGTCAAACATGCCTTCCGTGCCGGAATACCGGCACAACGTGGCATTGAAGATTAAGTCGGCCGTGCAATAAATGGAAATCATCGCGCCGCAATCCTTAGTCAGCCTAGTGTTCGTGGTATGGCTTTCGGTCTGTATAGATCGTTATCTGGGTGAGCCTATTCCAGCGCTACATCCTGTCGTGTGGATGGGGAAGTATCTACAAGCGATGACTGCGTGGATTGCGCCTGAATCAGGACATCAACACGCTCATGCTGCGCTAGTCTATTTTGTCTGCGGTGCTCTTGCATGGCTGATGGGCGCGACGCTAGTGCTGACGCTAAGCCTGAGTTTGACTTTTTTACTCGCTGCTTTGGCCGATGTTTATGTTTGGCTAAGCGTGCTTGCTAGCGCTTTTTTGCTCAAGTCTTTATGGACTTGGTCTTTGTTAGCCCGTGAAGTCGAAGCCGTGGAGTCGGCGTTAAGTCACTCTTTAGCGGCGGGCAGAGAGCGCTTGTCGTTTCTGGTAAGCCGCGAAGTCACACAATTGGATGCGGTCACGGTGCGTGAAAGTGCGATAGAAACTTTGGCTGAGAATTTGAATGATTCTGTGGTGTCGCCTTTGCTTTGGTTTGCGATGGCCGGCTTACCGGGTGTGGCCTTGTATCGCTTTGCGAATACAGCCGATGCCATGTGGGGATATCGCGGCGAGCGTGGCGGGCGTGTATGGACTTGGGCGGGTAAGTGGGCGGCGCGAGCGGACGATGTCTTGTCTTGGCCGGGCGCGCGGGTGACCGCGGTTTTATTGTACTTAGCGGCGTGGCAGCGCTTGCCAATGCGCTTGTTGGTCGAGACAAAAAAGACCAATTCCCCCAATGGCGGTTGGCCCATGGCGGCGATAGCATTGATTTTAAATATACGTCTGACAAAGCCAGGTGCTTACGTTTTGCATGCGACGGGTGGTTTAGCACAAGCGCAGGATACGACACGCGCGCTGCAATTGGGGCAAAGAGTGACGTATTTGTGCTGTGTGTTGATCAGCCTTTTTTATGTATTGCTAGCTCGGTTTAATGTTCAGCAATTAGTTATTTTCGCTGGAGGGAGTGCATTGTGATCGCCGAGGATATTTTAAAGAGAGAGTCAAAAATTAGGCCGATTGTTGCGCCAAGAATTCATGGCGGCTCAGATGTCTTGGGAAAGCCACGCTACGATTTTTCAAGCAATAGTAATGCCCTAGGCCCTTGTCCCACCGTCGTCAAATTGCTGCGTGCAACGGATGCTTCTTCTTATCCTGATCCAGAATATCACGCATTGCGAGAATCGCTAGCGCAATGGCATGGCGTGAGTGCCGAACGCCTTGTATTCGCCGCCAGCGCTAGTGAATTTATTTTTCGCATGACACAAACTGTCGCTGCGAATTCTTTAGGACGAACACGTGCATGCTGGCCTGAGTATAGCTACACCGATTATGCGATGGCGGCACAAGCGCATGGTGTCGCGCGAAGTGATCTTCCTGCGCAAGCCCATTTGATTTGGGCCTGTGATCCGGCCAGTCCGCTGGGCTGTGCGCAAGAAAATTTATCAGAACAAGTAGATCAACTGCAGGCACGACAAACCATGGTACTGGACTGCGCCTACCAGCCTTTGCGTTTGCAAGATCAGCTAGCGCTGAACGTCCAGCAAAAAAATAAAATCTGGCAATTATGGTCACCGAATAAAGCCCTAGGTTTGACC
The DNA here is from genome assembly GCA_964465175.1 of uncultured Burkholderiaceae bacterium. Lineage (GTDB taxonomy): Bacteria > Pseudomonadota > Gammaproteobacteria > Burkholderiales > Burkholderiaceae_D > Undibacterium. The sequence continues at coordinate 11,519 of CAYXJI010000050.1, forward strand.
GGCATACGCGGCGCCTACGCCATCGCCCCGTTGGACGCAGAAGCCTTGATACAGACGCTGCGGCAGAGCGCATTCTCCTGGCCTTTAGGTGCACATGCGGTCACGATGCTGCAGGCTTGGACGAGGCCACAAGTGCAAGCGTGGCTGGCACAGAGTTTGTTGATTCTCGGCGAATGGAAAGAACGGCAGATGGATTTATGTAGAGAATTAAATTGGACAGTGTTGCCGAGCGTGGCGAATTTTTATTGCGCGACACCGGCGTGGTTTGATGGTGTGGAGACTACGGCTTTATTGAGTCGGTTGCGATTGGATGGTATTAAATTGCGCGATGCGACCTCGTTTGGTTTGGCGGGGAGTTTTCGGTTAAGGGTGATGTCGCCTGAGGCGCAGGATGCTTTGTATTTTGCTTTGAGGCGAATGTAAGGGGGGCTTACGAATAAGGTGATTTCCTTTTGCAGAGGTTGGCACTGAACAAAGTGAAGTCCAACAAGGGCTAATCCCGACCTCTGAACCTTTGCTTGTGTCTAAGCTTATGCGGTAGTTAGGGAGTACGGTGGGCACCGATTTTGTGCCCACGCGTGACGTAGGTATTTGCTTGGCTTTTATTTTCGTCGTATTGCTAGGTGATGTAGTGATTTTTGAGCCTGTAGGTCGGTGGTAGACCGACGACTACTCACTTTCTTCGCTTCGCCAAAAAAGGTAATTGGCTGTCGGGCCACACCCGACCTGGGAACGCATAGAAATAGGACTTACGCAAAACCGCCCCAGCGTCGTTGTTGCCGCCCTTAACTAAACTAAGGTGCTCAAGCACTGTCTTCGTCGGCACGGCCCCGACTAAATCATTCGGGGGCAGGCTCTAGCTGGGACAATTTTGCGTAAGTTCTAAGAAGCTACAAACGTAAAATAAGCATAAAAGAAAATTGAACTCTAAAAAATAAACAAGGAAAAAATATGAATACCAATCAAAACCAAACCCCAGACAACATAATCGATCTGAACAACCCCACCCTACGTGAACGGCTAGAACATAAAATCAATAACAAAACAAAACCACCCGGTTCCCTCGGTCGTATAGAAGCACTAGCCGTACAACTCGGCTTAATTTTGCAAACTGAAACGCCGCAATTACAAGCGCCACAAATGATCGTATGTGCGGCCGATCACGGCATTGTCGCGCATGGTGTGTCTGCGTTTCCTAGCGATGTGACTTGGCAGATGGTGGAGAATTTTTTGAGTGGCGGCGCGGCGGTGAGTGTGTTGGCGCGGCAACATGGGATAGGTTTGACGGTGGTTGATTGTGGTGTGAAACATGATTTTGCGCCGCGTGAAGCTTTGTTGTCGCGCAAGATTGCTTATGCTACTGCCGACCCTTTACAGGGGCCGGCCATGAGCGCCACGCAATGTGAACAGGCTTTGGAGAATGGACGTGATGTGTTACGCGGTTTGCCGGGTAATGCAGTGCTCTTAGGTGAAATGGGGATAGGTAATACTTCCGCTGCGTCCTTACTATTGGCGCGCTTGACTGGTTTAGATATCGCGACTTGTACTGGTGCTGGTACCGGGCTGGATGCTCAGGGTGTCGAGAAAAAAACCGAGGTGTTGCGACGTGTTTTGGCGCATCATCCTGCGGTAGATTTGCCATTGGATGTGCTGGCTTGCTTTGGTGGTTTTGAAATCGCGACTTTGGTCGGCGTGGTGTTGCAAGCTACTTTAGAAAATCGTGTTATCGTGGTCGATGGCTTTATCGCTAGCTCGGCAGTGCTGGTCGCTAGTCGTCTTGCACCTTTGGTGCGTCAGCGCTGCGTGTTTGCGCATCGGTCGGGGGAACGTGGCCATCACCGTATGCTCGAAGCATTGCAAGCTCAGCCTTTGCTTGATCTCGGTTTGCGTTTGGGGGAAGGTTCGGGCGCTGCCATGGCCTGGCCTCTCTTGCAGTCGGCCTGTGTGATCATGGGCGAGATGGCGAGTTTTGAAAGTGCCGGAGTGTCACGTAGCGAAGGCGGTATTTAAATTTTGAAGTGGACATCATCCGCACTATGAATTTTATTCGACACTATCTGCTCGCACTGCAGTTCTTTACCCGTATCCCAGTCACCGGACAATTAGCGGCCTGGGTTGGCTACAGTCCCGCGATGTTGCGCGCCAGCGCAGCGCATTTTCCCGGTGTGGGCGTGCTGGTTGGCGTCTGCACTGCCGTTTGTTTTTGGGGCTTTTATCAGGTATTGCCGCATTACAGTGCAAATATCTGGGTTGCCGCGTTTTTGAGTACGGTGTTGGGTGTGATGTTGACCGGCGCGTTTCATGAAGATGGATTGGCGGATCTTAGTGATGGCTTGGGCGGTCATGTCAGTCGCGAAAAGTCCTTGGATATTATGAAGGATTCTCGCATCGGTACGTATGGCGCGGTGGCCTTGGTGTTGGCTTTGTTTGGCAAAATTGCGTTACTCACGCTGTTGGGGCAAGTCGATATGTTGATTGCTGCCTTTTCTTTGTTTGCAGCGCATGTGGTGTCGCGTTTAATGCCCTTATTTTTAATTCGACATTTGCCTCACGTGGGCGATACGCCGCAGTCAAAATCAAAACCACTGGCTGAGCGCATTAGTGGAAGCGCTTTGTTCGTCGCCATGTTGTGGACGTTGTTGGGACTGGGGCTAGTGGCTTATCTGCAGCCGACTTGGATGTGGTTAGCCGGTATCTCGGGTAGTCTGCTGGCGCTGTTGTGGATGTGGCGTTTTTTGAAGATACGTCTGCAAGGTTTTACTGGCGATGCGCTCGGTGCTACGCAGCAGTTATCTGAGCTGGGATTTTATCTCGGTGTGTTGCTGAGTTTGGGGCAGTGAAATGGTGATGCCTGCTCGACGCCTATGGCTGCTGCGACATGCGCAGCCGTTGATTGCTAGCGGTATTTGCTATGGGCATTTAGATGTGCCGGCTGATACTGATGCGACTCGGCGCGCAGCTCATGCCTTTGTCGATGCGTTCTTAGCCTCGTCAGCACCATCGTCGAGGCTAGTACCCGAGCGATCGAATCGTCCGCCCATTCCTATTTACGTATCCGGTTTGCAGCGCGCGCGTCAATTGGCCGAGGAAGTCTGCCTCGCTTTACATCCGCGCACAGGTCTAGGTGCCGCTATCGTTGAGATAAATCTGCAGACGGATAGTCGTTTGAATGAAATGGATTTTGGTATCTGGGAAGGCAAAGCGTGGTCAGCGATACCGAAGACCGCAGTTGAGCAATGGAGTGCCGATTTTGCGCGACATAAGTTCGGTGGCAAGGAGAGCTGTCAAGAGGTGATAGAGAGAGTGTTGGCGGCGTATCAAGCTACATTTGAACGGGCGCACGCCAACCAGAGCAGCGATGTGATATGGATTACGCATGCAGGTGTGATACGTGCCGTGCGTTATTTGCAGGCGAATGGCTTACGCGCTATCGAAAACGCCTAAGCGTGGACGCGTGAGGCACCTGGTTTTGGCGACTATTTGACAGTCGAT
>CAYXJI010000051.1:0-14989 GCA_964465175.1 uncultured Burkholderiaceae bacterium
GTGGTGAAAGCGCCGCGAGGGGTGAGTGGATTGGTCGTCGATTTTTTTGATGCCTATCAAGGGGCGCGCGACCAGGCTTCATTGCCGCGTTTTGCTGCACGCTGCGGTTTGATCATCACCTTCGCAAGCTTGCTTTCCAGTGGAGGAGTTTTGCTGATAGAGATGCTGTATCGCCTCCGTTTTCAAACTGGTAGTGAACAGATCCTTGCTATTTGGGGACTAAAGTTTGATCCGCACAGTGTGGCTAGCTGGAGCCTAGTCGCGATCTGCCTAGCAGTAAGTATTGGTATCAAGATCGGCATCGATGCGCAGAATAGCGTGAAGCTGCGAGGTCGCCAATGAGCGGACTTAGTGTGCTTGGTTTGCAGCAAGTGACACTGGACATCGGCAACGCCAAGATACTGCGTGGCGTTGATTTGGTGTTGCGAGCTGGTGAACGTCTAGCTTTGATAGGTCCAAATGGTGCAGGGAAATCGAGCTTGTTTAATATGATTTCTGGGAGACATTTCGGCGATAGCATACTAGGTGGCCAGATAGACTTGAATGAGAAAAAAATTTTGGGACTAGCGCCGCACAAAATCGCACGTCTAGGCCTAGCGCGCAGTTTTCAAATCAGTAACGTGTTTTCTCAGCTCAGTGTGCTCGATAATCTCTCTTGTGCCGTGATGTGGCATCGCGGTATTCGCTATGCCTTTTGGACGCGTTTTTCGCGCGAAAAACAAATTCACGCACAAGCCGCACAATTGCTTGAGCAAATTGGTTTAAGCGCTCAGCGTAATCATCTGGCAGGAGAATTAAGCTATGCAGAACAACGCATTTTAGAAATTGGAATGACGGCGGCGAGCGGTGCTCACTGCCTTTTATTAGATGAACCAACCGCGGGCATGAGTCGCGCAGAAACAGCCAACACCATAGAATTAATTCGTACACTCAGTGCAGGAAAAAGCCTATTAATGGTCGAGCACGATATGCAAGTGGTGTTTGAATTGGCAGATAGAATTGCGGTGATGGTGCAAGGTGAAATCATTGCCTGTGATACGCCAGACAAAATTCGGCGTCACGCGCAAGTGCAAGTCGCCTATTTGGGTAATTGGGAGCACGCGCTATGAACGTCTTATCGGATAACATCTTGTACGTGGAAAATCTCCATGCTTACTATGGTCAGAGCCATATTCTGCAAGGACTTAATTTCAAAATTAGGCCAGGTGAGACGCTGGCGCTATTAGGTAGAAATGGGGTAGGGCGCTCAAGCACTTTGAAAGCGATCATGGGCATGGTTAGGACGGAAGGTCATATTCATTTTCGCGGCCGTGACATAGGTGGCATGGCGAGTTTTGAAATAGCCCAGAGCGGCATAGGCTACGTCCCCGAAAATCGCGAGATTTTTGCTGCTTTGACGGTAGAGCAAAATTTACGTTTAGGTGAGAAGCCTCGTGTCAGTCAAGGTCCACAATGGAGCTTAGACGAGATGTATGACGTATTCCCCATCTTGAAAGCGCGCCGCCATACCAAGGCGGGTGTGCTATCGGGTGGCGAGCAACAAATGTTAAGCTTGTCGCGCAGTCTGTTAGGGAATCCCGACTTATTATTGATCGATGAACCGACCGAAGGATTGGCGCCTAAAATTATAGAATCACTACGCGACTTTTTTATCAAAATGAAACAGTCTGGCATCTCTATTTTATTGGTCGAGCAAAAACTTAATTTGGCCTTGGACGTGGCAGATCGTTTCCTGATTATGGGGCATGGTCAATCGGTGTTTGAAGGGGATCGCCAAGCTTTGCTGGCGAATCAAGCGATACGTCAAGAATGGCTGGAAGTTTGAGCTGATCTTCATCGTATCATTGTAATAAGCGGCATCCAAAATTTAACATAAACAACAAAGAGACAAACCATGAGCGCAACCATGCAGATTAATGGCAACTTAGCCATCATCGTCATGCACAATCCCCCCGTGAACGGGCTTGGTCATGAGACCCGTTGTGCCATTGCATCATGCTTGAAAGTAGCCGAAACAAATGGCGTGGTGAAAGCCATCCTCCTCACCGGTAGTGGCAAAGCATTTTCAGGTGGTGCGGACATTAAAGAATTCGGCACGGATAAAACCTTTGCCCAACCGTCTTTGCCAGCACTGCTTGAACAGATGGATGCTTACACCAAGCCCATAGTCGCAGTTATCAACGGCGTGTGTATGGGGGGCGGTTTGGAATTGGCCCTCGCTTGCCATTATCGCGTCGCGAGTGGTGACGCCCAGATTGCGTTGCCGGAAGTGAAACTAGGTTTATTACCCGGCGCAGGCGGCACACAGCGCTTACCACGCTTATTAGCGCTGGAGACTTGCGCTAGCATGATCAGTACTGGGCAAGTTATTTTGTCTGATCAATTGGCGCACAGCGACTTGTTTGATGTGCTAGTAAGCGATCCTCAAAACCTACTCGCTAGCGCAGAGGACTTTGCACGCAGTATCGCTGAACGACGTCCCATTCCGCGTGTGCGAGATCGACCAGTTAATGCACCAATAAGGGCTGATTTTTTTGCCGTGACGCGTCAAGCGCTCATGAAAAAATCCAAACATTTTCCCGCACCATTTGCCTGTCTCGATGCATTGGAAGCCGGCCTTACACTAAGCTTTGAAGAGGGCATTCAGACCGAGCGTGCACTCTTTCAACAACTATTGCAAAGTCCTGAGTCACTCGCATTGCGCCATAGCTTTATGGCCGAACGGGCGGCTGGAAAAATTGCTGGTGTCGATGCCAATACTTCCTTGCGCGATATTAAGACCGTAGCGGTCATAGGCGCGGGCACGATGGGTGCAGGCATCGCGATGAATTTTGCGAATGTCGGCATACCGGTACACATTGTCGACTTGCAAGCGAGTGCTTTAGAAAAAGGCTTAGAAAGAATTCGTCATAACTATCAAAGTGCAGTCACTAAAGGCAAGCTGACGCAAGCGCAATGCGAACAGCGTTGCGCCTTAATTGTTGGTGCCGATCATTACACTGCGATTGCACAGGCTGATCTCGTGATTGAAGCCGTGTTCGAAGAGATGCATGTCAAGCAAAGTGTGTTTGAACAACTCGATCAGGTGATGAAGTCAGGTGCGATTTTGGCGTCAAATACCTCCACTTTAGATTTGAATCAACTCGCCCGTTTTACCAAGCGCCCACATGATGTCATCGGTTTACATTTCTTTAGTCCCGCCAACGTGATGGAGTTACTAGAAATTGTACGTGGTGAACAAACCGCCATGGATGTGTTAGCTACTTGCTCGGCCCTGGCCAAAAAAATCAAAAAGATCGCAGTCGTCGCAGGCGTCTGCGATGGTTTTATCGGTAATCGTATGCTAGAGCAATACACCAAGCAAGCCGCATTTTTGTTGGAAGAAGGCTGTACGCCACAGCAAGTCGATCATGCGATGGAAACATTCGGCTTTGCAATGGGTCCTTTCCGCATGAGCGATTTGGCAGGTAATGACATCAGCTGGGCTATTCGCAAACGCCGCCTTGCGGCAAATCCTCAAGCGATCTATTCAAAATTGGGGGATTTACTCTGCGAGCAGAGGCGCTTTGGACAAAAGACGCAAGCTGGTTGGTATGACTATCTTGCCAATGACAGAACCGCCCATCCTTCTGAACTAGTCAATCAACTCATCAAACACCATGCGCAAACCCTAGGTGTTCAACAAAGAACAATCAGCGACGAAGAAATTGTTCAACGCTTAGTCTTAGCTTTGGCGAATGAAGGCAGAAAAATTCTACGCGACGGCATCGCTGCACGCGCTTCGGATATCGACATCGTGTATTTAAAAGGCTATGGATTTCCATTGCACCGAGGTGGCCCTATGTTTTATGCGGACCGCATAGGCTGGGAGAAAGTCGATAGCCTACTGCAGCAATTCCGCCAAGGACATCAGGGCGCAACTTGGGTGCTTTGAGGCAAAATAAATTAAATAAAGGTAGATAAAAGCATTTGTCACAAAGGCGCGGAGTACGCGTAAAAGAGCATGTGATTTTATGCCCTTCTACGCGCCGCTACGGCGAAAAAAATCAGTAGCCACTATGAGCGATGATATAATGCGCGGTTAATTTAATTTCACGCAAAAGGTCTCAACGTGTTAGCAACAGCAAATATCACCATGCAGTTTGGCCCAAAGCCACTGTTTGAAAACATCTCAGTTAAGTTCGGCGAAGGTAATCGTTACGGTTTGATCGGCGCCAATGGCTGCGGCAAGTCGACTTTCATGAAAATCTTAGGCGGCGACTTAGATCAATCTTCCGGCACCGTCATGCTCGATCAAAATGAGCGCTTGGGTAAATTACGTCAAGATCAATTTGCCTTTGAAGACATGCGTGTACTCGACGTGGTGATGATGGGGCACACCGAGATGTGGGCAGCAATGGCAGAGCGTGATGCGATTTACGCTAATCCAGAAGCGACTGACGACGATTATATGAAGGCTGCCGATCTGGAAGCGAAGTTTGCCGAATATGACGGCTACACTGCCGAAGCGCGCGCCGGTGAATTATTATTGGGCGTCGGCATTCCGACTGATCAGCACCAAGGCTTGATGAGTTCAGTCGCCCCAGGCTGGAAACTGCGTGTCTTGTTGGCACAAGCTTTGTTCTCCAATCCAGATATTCTCTTGCTCGATGAACCAACCAATAACTTGGACATCAATACGATTCGTTGGTTAGAAGATATTTTGAATCAACGTAATTCAACCATGATTATCATTTCTCATGATAGGCACTTTTTGAATCAAGTCTGCACCCACATGGCTGACCTGGATTACGGCACGCTCAAGGTATATCCAGGCAATTACGATGAATACATGCTGGCTTCATCACAAGCGCGGGCGCAGCAATTAGCTAACAATGCTAAAGCCAAGGACAAAGTTTTAGAGTTGCAAGATTTCGTGCGACGCTTCTCAGCGAACAAATCAAAAGCGCGCCAAGCCACTTCACGTGCCAAACAAATCGAAAAAATTAAAATTGAAGACGTCAAACCATCGAGCCGTCAAAATCCGTTTATCCGTTTCGATGGTGAGAAGAAATTGCATCGTTTGGCGGTGGAGGTTAAGCACCTGTCTAAAGCCTATGATCAAAAGTTGTTCGACAGTTTTGACATCATGATCGAAGCAGGCGAGCGCATCGCGATTATTGGCGCCAACGGCGCTGGTAAAACGACCTTATTGCGTTGTATCGGTGGCGCTGATCTGTGCGGCCTAACCGCTGATCGTGGTGAAGTGAAGTGGGCTGAAAATGCCAATCCAGGTTACATGCCGCAAGATCCTGCGGAGAATTTTGCGTCAGACAAAAATCTGACCGATTGGATGGGCATGTACACACAAGAAGGCGATGATGATCAAGCTGTACGCTCGATTTTAGGACGCCTTTTGTTCAGTGGCGATGACGTTAAAAAATCTGTCAAAGTCTTGTCTGGTGGTGAAAAAGGACGCATGACTTACGGCAAACTCATGCTTGGTCGTCATAATGTACTGTTGATGGATGAGCCGACTAACCATATGGATATGGAATCGATTGAATCGCTCAATATCGCCTTGGAAAAATATGCCGGCACTTTAGTTTTTGTATCGCATGATCGCGAGTTTGTTTCCTCTTTGGCGAACCGTATTTTGGAAGTCAAAGAAGGCAAGATCATCGACTTCCGTGGTACGTATGAAGAGTATTTGACTAGTCAGGGTATTGAATAAGTTATTCCAGCCCCTAAAATAAAAAAGACCAGAAACGTTCTGGTCTTTTTTATTTACGCTCAATGTGCGCTTAATTTTCTAAAAATTCAGGATCTTCAATCGAAAAACTTACATACATCCGTTCATCAAATTCATCCCGTAGCGCAATCGCTTTATCTTTTCCTTTGGCATGTAAAATCGCGGAGAGATAGAGCTTTCTGAATACATGTATGTCGTCTAATGTTCTTGCTTTTAAGAGTTTTCTTTGCAGGAAAAATCCTTTGATCCCGAGATTCTCTTTGATCAAGTCGGCCAAATAGCGTTTCATCATATCGACTCGACTCTCTCTCAGCTCATTATTATCTCCATCATCAACATCAACATCAAAGTTTGATGCGGTATCTAAATGGGCATTCCAATTTGCGGCATCTTCGTCCGTCACTTCAAAAATGGTTTGCGGTTCGTCGATAGCGCCTAGGGTGCTATTGGCCAGATCGCCTAGTTTGGATGTTGATGTTAAATCTAAGGTGTCATTGCCATCAATGACGAGAGACTCTGCTGCATCCACGGAAACTCTTTGGATGAATTCGTTGGCAAGCAATTCATCCAAACTTTGCGCGGTCAATCCTAGCCCAGCAATTTTCTTGATGAGTTGTGCATCGCTTTGTTTGCCATCGATCAGTACCAATAAGGAACGCATACGCGAGGGCAAATGCCATTTGCGCGTTGCAATTTCCTCGCGCCCTTTGTCGGTTTTGTCGTAAATAATAATTTGCATGAGACATCTGCCTTTTTTCAAGTCAAGCCATTTTAGCGTGAAAATGTGTTTTGCTTGAGAGAATGTTTTTAATATTTAGGATAGCAGGCTGCACGTGAGAAATCCGAGAAAAGACGCATAAAATAATTAAATATTTTATTACTAAAAAATTAAAAAAATGCGAATAAATGTGAAAAAGTAATCTTTTTGAGATTTATTCTATCTGGATACCCCGAATCAGGCGTCGCTCTGATACCATCGCCGCTTATCTTTTATTAGTCATTTACGCCCCTATTTTTATGCGAATTTTAGTTTTCCTTTGTTTCTCGATATTGTTTATCGTTAGCTCATCAAGCGCCTACGCCGATGCTTTTGTTTGTATGAATCAGCAAGGTAAAAAGGTATTCTCTAGCATCTCCTGCGAGCAAAAAGGGATGAAGGCAGCGAGTGTTGATTTTCCCGTGAAGCCAGGTCAAGCAATCTCTGCCGTCGTTATCGCACCGCAAATTATCCCATCGGATCTCATGGTTTTACCTGGTGGTTCGGTTGTAAAAAAACGTGCACCCGGCGAGTGGCCTTTGGAAAAGCCTGTCGTTTATTTTCTCATCAGCATGTTGGTGGCGATGGGTGTCTTATTTACCATGATTTTTTTGCGCTTTTTCAAAGCCCATCATCGTAAATTGAGTTTGGATCGCTAAGAACTAGCCAGTAAACCGCCATCTATTCCAAGGATTTAATTTTCGACTTCGCTTTACAGTAGAGGAATATTAGCTGCCTTTAGAGGCTATATGAATAAAGCGGAAGCGCTTACGTTGATGCAAAGTCGTTCTTTGACGACTTTAGCCACTTGCGATACACAAATGGCGCCGATAGCCCCAATGCAACTGCGTTTTAGCGGCTATGATCCGCGCGCAGTTGGTGGTCGTCAGACACTTAAACTTGAGCTGCGGGGCGAACTAGCCCTATCGATACAGCAAATTAATTTTCGCTTTCATTCAGAGTTATTTACACCATCTAATCTCGAATACACTTTGCTGCGCACACCTTCGGGATTGTGGCCGCCGCTATTACTAAATTTTTCGAGCAAGCAAAAAGAACACGGTCAGTATCCTTTGGAGGCGCAATTGCGCTACCACGATGGGCTTGTGATGCCACATCTCTGGACTTGCACCACAACGCTATTTTTGCCGCCCGCCAATGCGAGTTTGAGCGAAATTCATCAGGTCTTTTTGGCGAGGCAAAAGAAGTTTAGCGTGCACGCAGAGGATGGTGCCATCGCTAAGCTCAGTGGATTGCAGCAAGCAAGCGATCTTCAACATACTAATCTCGACATCGCAATTTACGCGAAAGACGCCGCGATTGCTCAGCTTGACATGACTGACAGTCAGTCTCCTCGGGGTGAGAATTTTGAGATAGGGCTAAGTAGTATCGCCTGGGATGAGGCTTTGTTCGAAGTCGCCGTGCCAAGTTTTCAAAGTCTGACGGGGCAGCGCCTGCCAGCGAGTCAAATCATACCCGCCCCGGCGACGCCAACTGCAAAACACAAGACCGCTGCTAGCCTGCTTACGACATCAAATTCAGCTCGTACTAAAAACTTACCTATTATTCGACTATTCGCGGCCGAGGAGTGGGTATTGGGGCGCTTGACACTAGGCGGAAGTTGCGTCGCCGACATACTATTGTCGCACCCAGATCCTACGCTCACTAAACGCATTAGCGCCAGGCATGCGCAACTGCGCCGCACGCAGGTAGCGGTGGATGCCAGACTTGCTAGCGGTGCACCGACCCATGTAGAAACCTATGTGGAAACTTGTGTGGAAATTGAGGACACTTCGCGTTATGGCCTCGTAGTCGATGGTCAGATTTTGGAAAAAAATCAAGCCAAGCGATTAGCCAAGGGTATGCAGATTGAGGTATGCGCTAGTGTCAGGGGCATTGCCCAATTGCGGGTCGCACATATTTTGCCACATGCGCTTATTTTGCAAAGATTGCGCTATGGCGAAGTGACTGAATTACTCTACCTCATCACACCAGAATCAGCACCAGAAGCAGGGCGCAATTACCCTAGCCACACCGCCAATTTTTTTCATCTTCACGGTCAGTTTTTTCTGCATGATAGCGAGACTGGACTTGATCAAGCGCTAATGCCCATGGAGCCACCTCTGTCTGGCTATCAATATTGTGAGTGTGCTTATCCTGATTTTTTATAAGCTCGATTTGAGACGCTTTTCCCCCTCTATTCGCACCACTCAATAAAAAGCGTAGTGCTATTCTTTTCCTCAGTGAATTACCCGTATTGATGTTAGGTGTTCTTTTTATTTCCAAGGCCATGCTTGGGTAGGAGTTGGTATGCGTAAGTTATTTACTTATCTCAAAATACCTTGTGCTCGTTGTCAGCATGAAAATCGCCCCGATTCTGACTACTGCACACACTGCGGCTTGATGCTAGGCAGGCCTAATGGCTCTCAATACGATGCAGTATTAACGCAGCAACGCTGGCAACTTGCTGATGATGAAGTGGCATTTTTTTTTGCTGTGCAGGCTGTCGATAAACTCGCGAAAAATCAACTGCAAATTCCAGTACAGGCTCGCGCCTTCATTTTGCAAAATCAGCAAAGCATGGAATTGTTCGCAGGTGACTATGATAGCGCCAGCTTGCGAGCCAAGACCAAACATTTTAATCCTGATCAGCCTTTAGTAATTCTGATTACACGCGCTGCACCAATCGCTTTGCATTTTCAGTTCGACAATTTGCATACGTCCGAATTTTTAGCGATGCGCGCGTCGTGTTTGCTGTACATCAAAATCGATCAAATCGCCACTTTTACCGAATATTTTACGGCTGCACCTGGCAGCATTAAAGCAGTACAACTACAAAAACTATTCGCAGCGACCGTTAAGCAATCTGTGCAAGCTTGGCTTAGCACCCAGTCACTGCGGCAACTACAAGATCAGGCTGATCTCGCGGCCCAGTTAGATGCGCATGTCTTAGCGGACGTGAATTTGCGTTTAGCTCATCATGGCTTCACGGCGACGCAGGCGACAATACAAGAATTACGGCATGAAAAATTGTCCGGTGATAGAGAGAAATTGAGTGAACAAGACATAGGCACCGCCTTACAGTTAGAAGCGCAGCGCGCCCAATTGGAACACGCGAAGACCGCTGACAGCTTATACAGCGAACGCGAATGGCAAAAAATTGGCAAGCAAGAAGAACAAGTAAAGTTGCGTTATCGCCACGAAGAAATGCGCCAACAATTTGGCAAAGACCTAGGCTGGCTCTATTTACAAGGTGCACACGACAAGGCAAAAAAACGCTTGGCGCGCGCCAAGCTACAACAAGAAGAAGCAGCGCGTTTGCAAACCCTGCGCTTAGCCGAATTAGATCGTTACCAACAAATCGCCGAAGCACATACACGCAAGCAAGGCGTGAAGCAAGATACCTTCGAAACCACACGCGCACTGGAACATCAGGCGAAGCAAAAAGCAGAAGAACGCCAGAATGAAGCCGATCAATGGCTGCACAGACGTACTTTGGCGCGCATAAAAATGCGCTCAGAATCTGAACTCAGTCAACTCCAATGCAAGCAAGCCGCACAAGAATTGCAGCAGCAAACTGAACAAAAAATTGCGCAACAAAATCAGAAGCTGCAACTGGAACACGAACTTGCGCGCGACCATGCAAGATCGACGGCACAGCACGAAAAACTCATGCGAACCTTGGAAGTACACCAACACCTAACGCAACAAGAACAAGAAAAGACCATGAAGTCGGTGCAGGTCGAACAAAGTCGCATGCGCATCGCGCAGGAAGAAGAACAGCGTCGCTGGCAGCGGCAACAACAAAGTAAAGCCGCAGAACAGCAGCAACAGCTTGCCATCATGAAGATGGAATTAGAGCGATTGAACGCTATTGCCAACTTTAGTGAGACCGGCAAAATTGCCACCGTCGAGGCAGCGAATGCAGCCGCTTTGGCGGACGTTTTAAAATTGCAAACGCAAGTCTCGATGAGCGCAGAGCAAATCCTAGCGACGCAAGCTGGGCAGTCTACGCACGCCGCACAGGCGATGAGTGCGATGGCACAAATTCAGCAGGGCATGAGTTTAGAGCAAGCGATGGGCATGCTACAAGAGCGCTTGCGCGACGAACGAGAACAGCGCGAAGTTGATTTGAAAAGGCGACATGAACTAGATTTAAGCATCGCGCAAACTTGGGGCCAACAGCGCGCGCATTCGTCGCTGAATGGACGAAAATAAGCTGCGTGCGGCTAGGACAATGCCCCCTCTTTTATCTGCGAAAGTGAACTGAAATCGCGAATTGATAGGACGGTGCAGCCCGCGCCGCCCACCTCTTGAGCATGTGAACGGCGCGGATTGCCCGAGTCGACTGCTTTGCGTCTCAATTCTTTTCCGTTGTGCGTGAAAAGAGCGTATATAAAATTCTTACCAAGATCATGCAAAAACCATTACAAAGAATCAGAGAATTGCGTGATCTGCTCAATGAAGGCCTATTGACTGAACAAGAATTTTCTTACAGAAAAAACGCCATACTCGACCATGCTTTTGCTTCGAATGGCGAACTTAGTGCCGCGAGCGAAACCCAAGTGTCGAGTGAAGGCACGGATCTCGGCTTTATGGCAGGACAGGAAGTGGGGGCGCAAGCCAAACGTTTTAAGCTAGAGAAGTTGTTAGGGCAGGGCGGTATGGGACAGGTGTGGCAAGTCACCGACTTGGCAACACACGCGGCCTTAGGGCATAGCGAAAAACTCGCTTTAAAGATTTTGCCACCACAGTTTACGCAAAGCCCCTTGCATACGCGCTTGCTGATCGAAGAAGCCTCTTTGGTGCGCAAGCTCGCGCATGAAAATATTGTGCGCGTCTATGATTGGGCGCGCGATCCGGCCACCAATAGTTACTTCATCATGATGGAGTATTTAGACGGACAAGATTTGGATAGCTATCTCAGCCAGCACCAGCGTTGTGAATGGCAACAAATCATAAAAATGCTACTGCCAGTCGCGCATGCTTTGCAATACGCTTGGGATAAACACAAACTGGTACACCGCGATCTCAAACCCAGCAATTTATTATTGACCCAGCAAGGCGAAGTTAAACTTCTCGACTTCGGCATCTCGGCACGCTTGCGTAGTCAAACCAATGCCGGCCTTAGCACCACCGGTTTTGCTAGCACACGCTCGCCACATGCGGGCACCGCCGGCTATCGCGCGCCCGAAGCGGGCAGTCAAGCCGCGCAGTACACGCCAGCACTGGATGTGTATGCAATGTCGGTCATGATTTATCAATTACTAGAAGGCAGATTACCTTTTGGAGATTATCGCCACCATCAACAAATTCTCACCAAACCACATGCTTTGAACCCAGCGCAATGGCAAGTTTTGCAGCAGGGTTTTGCCTTCACTGCTGAACAAAGACCTGTGAGCGCATTGGCCTTGTTGCAAGCCATGAAAAGGGCCGCACAAACACCCGAGATTCGTACACATACAGCTACAGCAATGCCGATGCCGCAACTCGACCTCGCCGCACAACAACGCGCCGAACAAAGGCAACAACGCAAAGCGCTAGAACAACAAAGGCGACAGCAAGCATCTATTGCGCTGCATGCTTTACTGGAGAAACAGCGGCGATTGCAGGCGCAAGAACAAGCACGCTTAGCCCACGCGAAAGCGGCGCACAACTTATTGCAAGAAAAGATTCAACAAGGAAAGGCAAAAGACAACATACTAAGTTGGGAAGACGCGCAAGCTTATCTGATCTCTGCAAGCAAGAATGCTGGCGGGTCTGTGAATAAATTTGTGTGAAATTTTGTATGAGATTTTGTATGAAGCATCAATCATAAATTCCAAACCCACAACGAAGAGACGCGGAAGTGCGGGGGCGCAGAGAAAGCGATTGATGGCTTTCTCTGCGTATCTCCCCACCTCTTTGGCAGCATTCTTCCGCGGAGGGGTTGTAATACTTCAAACTTCGCATCGACAATTACAACTGCTGACTAAACGGTAAACTACGCGGTGTAGTGCCCGTCAATTTGGCAATCGCGTTCGCGAACGCTGGTGCTAAAGGCGGTAAGCCTGGTTCGCCCATGCCTGTTGGCGGGTCTGCACTTGGTACGATATGTACACTTACTTGTGGCATGTCCGACATTCTAGCAACGGCATAATCCCCAAAATTGCTCTGTTCTACCACGCCCTCTTTTAAGGTGATCGCAGCATTTTGTATGCACATCCCCAAGCCCATCAACGCGCCACCTTGCACTTGTGCTTCTATCGTCTTTGGGTTGATCGCCAAATTACAATGCACGCCGGCGGTGACGGTATGTAGCTTGGCTTGACCATTTTGTAGGGAGGCTGACACGACATAGGCGACCACGGTCTCGAATGACTCATGCACCGCGACACCCCAAGCATGTCCCTTCGGTAAGCGGCGTTGGAGATAGCCCGATTTTTCGACCGCTAGTTTTAAGGCCGCGCTATGACGCGGATGTTTTTCTGCGAATTGTTTGAGACGATAGGCGACAGGGTCTTGCTTGGTATTGCGCGCGATTTCATCGATCAAGGTTTCCATGACATACGCGGTATGGGTGGAACCCACGCTGCGCCACCATAACACAGGCACATTCAATTTTGGATGATGCACCGACAAGCGCATAGGAATTGCATACGGCTCGCGCATGCCTTCGACCGCAGTGCCATCGATGCCATCTTTGACCAAAAAGCCTTCAAATGGGGTGCCGCTAACAATCGATTGGCCTACGATCACGTGATCCCATGCTTCGATTTCACCTTGGTCGTTGTAGGCAATCTCGGCTCGATGCAGGTGCATAGGGCGATAGTAGCCACCCTTAATGTCATCTTCGCGACTCCATATCGTCCGTATCGGCGCTTGAATGCCAGCGCTACGTGCGAGCTTGGCGACTTGACAGGATTCAATAAGGTAATCGCAATTTGGTACTGCACGGCGGCCAAAACCACCACCGGCCATTTGCACATGGAGATTAATGTTTTGCGGTGGGATTCCCAAAGCTTGTGCTGCCGCCATGGTTTCTATGCCAGGCATTTGCGTACCGACCCACAGTTCCGCCTTGCTTCCATCCGGGCTTAATTGCACTGTGCAATTAAGTGGCTCCATTGCCGCATGCGCCAAATAAGGAAAAACAAATTCTGCCGTGATTTTTTTGGAAGCTGAAGCGAGTTTGCTGACGTCTGCTTTGAAGTGCTGTTTGCCAGGCGTTTTTGCCAATTCTTGATAATGCTTTAATTGCGCCGCACTATCGACTTTCTCCACTTGGCTCGTATCCCAGTCTAATTTCAACGCATCTCGCCCTTGCTTCGCCGGCCAAAAACCATCAGCAATCACGGCGACACCTTCGCCGCCACGATCAACAGGTATTCTCAATACAGCGCGAACTCCTTTTATTTTTTTCGCGTCACTGTCATCAAAGGTGCTTAGCTTGGCGCCAAACACCGGGGGATGTGCGATGAGCGCGGTCAACATGCCAGGCAAACGAACATCAATGCCAAACTGTTGCTTACCACTCGACTTATCCGCTGCATCCAAACGGCCAACTTGCTTGCCAATGATGTTGAATGTCTTAGGATCTTTTAAACTGATTTTTTCGGGGACAGCGAGTTTCATAGCGGCTTCGGCCAATTCACCATAGCTAAGTGTTTTGCCATCAGCACGAATCACCGTGCTGCGCTCAGTACGTAAACTATCTGGACTAAGATTCCACTGTGCAGCGGCGGCAGACACTAGCATGGCACGCGCACGCGCACCTAGCTCACGATACTGCCGATAGGAGTGCTTGATCGAACCGGAGCCACCAGTCAGATGCATACCAAAAGCAGGATCGACATATGCAGGATCTGCCGAGCCGTGCACAGCACTGACCTTGCGCCAGTCGGCATCTAATTCTTCCGCCAAAATCATCGGTAATGCTGTGTGTACGCCTTGGCCGAATTCGAGGCGATTAATCGTCACCGTGATCGCACCATCTTTGGCGACTTGTACGAATGCAGAAGGTTGTTCAAATGCTTTTAAGCCTGCGGCAGGCGCTTTCTCGGTTTGTGCCACTGCGGGAAAAATGCCTAAGGCAAAACCACTGGCAGCGCCCATTTTTAAAAAGCTACGTCGCGTGAGCGCAGGAGCGATAGTGCTGGCGCCGAGGTTTTTTTGAAGCATCGCCGCGATCCCTTTTGGGACTTGGCTGAGCTCACTCAAAGTGCTATTTTTCGAATCGAAATGCATCGTGATATCCTTTGAATTAGGCAAGAACACGCTAATAAATAAACTGCTTGCTTAGGCCAGCGTCGCAGCGGCCGCTTTAATTGCAGCGCGTATACGTTGATAGGTACCACAGCGACAGATATTCCCAGACATGGCGGCATCGATGTCTGCGTCACTAGGTTTTTTATTGGATTTTAGCAGCGCAGTGGCGCTCATGATCTGACCACTTTGACAGTAGCCACATTGTTCGACGTCATGTGTGATCCAAGCGGCTTGTACGGCTTTGCCTACTTTAT
>CAYXJI010000052.1:0-385 GCA_964465175.1 uncultured Burkholderiaceae bacterium
GTCTGCAGCACAGTGCCAGAAGCACATTGCGGGCGGTGTTTCATAAAAAGATTTTTACAATGATCAATGTTTTTGCTCAAGTTTTACGCAGTTAGTGCCGTTACAAGCGGGTGTCAATTTATCCGCAAACATTATGTTCCCGCTGCAACTTTCTCGTATTTTCGATTACCAACAACCCAGCGCTGATCCCTATCGCAACGATGTGACGCGCATCAGTGTGAGTGTTGGCGGCAATTCATCGACTTCCGCCGAGCTGATAGAAGAAAGACGTAAGAATGAAGATCGTCGCAGTGAAGACCGCCGTATGCAGCAACACGCGATCTTCCTCAATACGAGAAAAACACAAGGCCGACGCAAGTCACCCGGGCGCAGAATCGGCGATCAA
>CAYXJI010000052.1:402-8626 GCA_964465175.1 uncultured Burkholderiaceae bacterium
GATTTCTCTCAAGGGTTAAAGCGCAATTTTGCTCAACTTGGCGTTGAGATGATGCCGGAGACACTTCTCCGATCCACGCGCCTAAAATTACAGCAATACACATTTTACTGACACGTAAAATAGTGCGATATCACATTATTTGACATGTAAATTCCCTCTTTACAACGTAAAAATGGCCGATACTAACTGGCTAGCTCAAGAATTTCTACATTTTCATAATTTCTGGCATGAAACATGCTGTTCGCCTTTGGTCAATCAAAAAAACCTGGCAAATTCTAGCGATCTCCGCGACGAGGAAATCGGATCCTAGTGATTGCCACGCATGGCGCCTATAGCAAAACCAGAACATCTACCTGTCACAAGTAAGGAAGTACCATGACCATCCAGCGGATTTTGCAAGTTTGGGACTTATTTATGTCTGAGCCTGCACCTGCTAAAGAAAATCGTGCGGCAGCGAATTCTCATCAGTCGCTAGCAGCCACGCCACAGCGCACGTATCTTGCGCCCGATGGCAGTAGGCAAATTGATCGTCGTACTGCTCCCGATAGGCGTCATTTAGAACGTCGCAGAGTCAATAGCCAACCCTATCTCGACACACGCAAAAACAATGGTAGACGACGCAGCTTTGGACGCCGTCATCGGGATCAAGATTTGGAAACGCCAATTTAAACAGCGCGCTTGATCCGCGGTCGCAGCGCAAATACCGACGACAATTGTTCTCAAAAGCAAGTATTTAGCCTGCATCGTTTGAATGTCGTGACAAAACGCCACATCGAACATCACCGCAAGCCATTTACAGCGCTAATGCACGGCTTATTTTACAATTTTTAGACAGATTTTTTGCTAAGTGGGCAATCAATTGGTAGGATGGAGCCTGCGCAAAATTTATGGCATTTTTGCGCTATTTTTACGGCAATTGAAAAGAATCATCAAAGAAAATTCGACTAAACATAGCGTTTTTATCTATATTTAGCAGAATTTCTTGCTTTTTATGCTGGCTTATTATTTTATTTTTACTTTTTCCATGATACGGCACTATGCAAAATAGTTTGACCCGCAAACCCATAGAAATAAAAATATCCACCGTGGTGGCTGTGTCAGTCATTTTGAATGAAGCGGAGCTCAGCACCTTAGCAATCGCGTTAAAAGAAATGACCGGCGGCACGCCCGATTTTTTTGACGATGAATTCGCCATTATCGATGTTGAACACATTGCGCATGAGGCACTGGATTGGGCTGGCTTGATTGCGCTGTTCAAGTCCTGCGGCTTACATGCTGTCGCGGTACGTAACGCAGCAGAAGACCAACATGCGACCATACGAGCACATGACTTAAGCATCGATGTCGTCAGCAAAGCAAAACCTGAATTACCAATAGCAGACGCACCAGTTGCCGCCGTCGAGCTCACAGCCGAAGTAGCCGCTGCGGTGTCAACACCTGTGCCAGCAGCAATGCCGGCAGCCATAGAACACCTCCCCGCCATGGTGATCGACACGCCAGTCCGCGCCGGACAACGCGTATACGCGCGTGGTTGCGACTTAATTATTACTGCCTCCGTGAATAATGGCGCCGAGGTGATTGCTGACGGTAGCATCCATATCTATGCGCCTTTGCGTGGTCGTGCTTTGGCGGGCGCGCGTGGCAATACCAATGCGCGTATTTTTACGACGGCGATGGAAGCCGAGTTGGTGTCGATTGCGGGGATTTACCAAACCTTCGACGCGGGCTTTCCTAAGCTCACGGCAAACCAAACGGTACAGATCAAGTTAGTCGGCGATAGTATTGAAGTATCCTCGATCAAATCGGCTTAGTTTGATTGATTCGATTTCGCTTTTCCATTTCGTTTTTATATCAGTTCAACAAAGGAGTACCCTGTGGCAAGAATCATCGTTGTGACATCCGGCAAAGGCGGTGTAGGCAAAACCACTTCAAGCGCGAGTTTCGCTTCTGGTCTAGCGCTGCGTGGACATAAGACAGCCGTGCTCGACTTTGACGTCGGCCTGCGCAATCTCGATTTGATCATGGGCTGCGAACGTCGTGTGGTGTACGACTTGGTCAATGTCATCAGTGGCGAAGCGACTTTGAATCAAGCCCTGATCAAGGACAAGCATTGCGACAATCTTTTCATCTTGCCTGCGTCTCAAACCCGCGACAAAGATGCACTGACCGAAGAAGGCGTAGAACGCGTCTTGAATGAGTTGATCAAAATGGACTTTGCCTACATCGTTTGCGATTCACCCGCCGGTATTGAACGCGGTGCCGTCATGGCACTGACCTTCGCGGATGAAGCTATCGTCGTGACCAATCCTGAGGTCTCATCCGTACGCGATTCCGATCGCATTCTTGGCATTATCCAAGCCAAATCCAAACGCGCACAAGCCGGTGGGGAGCCAGTCAAAGAGCATTTACTGATCACACGCTATTCGCCTAAGCGCGTGGAAGCTGGCGAGATGTTGTCCTATACCGACGTACAAGAAATTCTGCGCATTCCCTTGATCGGCGTCATCCCCGAATCAGAAACGGTGTTGCATGCCTCAAATCATGGCAACCCGGCGATCCATATGAAAGGCAGTGATGTCTCCGAAGCGTATGGCGATGTGGTCGCACGCTTCTTAGGCGAACAGCCGCCCCTGCGTTTTGTCGAGTATGAAAAACCAGGTTTGTTGCAACGTATTTTCGGAGGTAAGTAAGATGGCTTTGCTTTCGTTTTTATTTAACAGTAAGCCAAAAAGTGCGAACGCGGCGAAAGAGCGCTTGCAGATCATCATTGCACGTGAACGTAATGGTGGGCGCGAAGGCTATGACTTCCTGCCGGCTTTGCGGGAAGAGTTGATCGCTGTTATTTCAAAGTACACCAAGGTCAATCCTGAGGACATCAAGGTTTCTTTAGATAAACAAGGTAACTTAGAAGTCTTAGACGTCAATGTGATCTTGCCGGACGCCGAGCTACGCAACTAGATCATCAGCCGTCAAACTGTTGAGCCTGGTGGTGCATGCCAATTCAGCTTACCCCACTTTCTTCACCACAAATTTAACTGCGCTTTTACCCAGGACATTATGAGAATCGCCATACTGGATGATGACCAAAATTTATTAGACCTCACCGTTGCTACACTAACGGATGTCGGTCACACCTGCCACCCGTTTACCAGCGGCAAAGCGTTGATGCACTTGTTGCATCGTGAAAGTTTTGATCTCTTAATTTTGGATTGGCAAGTGCCTGACTTAAATGGCACTGAGATTTTGCACTGGGTCAGAGAAAAGTTATCGACGACCTTGCCTGTGCTGTTCATGACAAGTCGTTCTAGCGAAGAAGATATCGTGGCTGGTCTCGCCGCAGGTGCTGATGACTACATGATCAAACCCATTCGCCGCGCTGAGCTGGTTGCTCGTGTCAATGCCTTGCTACGACGCGCCTATCCTACCCAAACTGCGACCGAGATCATTCAATTTGGCAACTATGAATTTGATGTACGTGGCAGCCGCGCAAAATTGAGCGGTGAGGCAATTGAGCTAACACAAAAAGAATTTGATCTTGCCTTGCTACTATTTCAAAATCTCGGTCGCCCTTTATCTCGCGCCTATATTTTAGAAGCCGTATGGTCGCGTGATATTGAAATCCCTTCACGCACGATGGATACCCATATTTCACGCGTGCGTAGCAAATTAGATTTGCGCCCAGAAAATGGCTATCGCTTAGCGCCGGTCTACAGCTATGGCTATCGTTTGGAACAAATAAGCAAGGATTAAGTGCTCCGCAGAGCACCTTGTATAAACTAATTTTTTATCTTAGATCTCAAGAACATCCGGTTCTCAGATCCTATCTGTGCTGGAGAAATGCATGAAGCAATACCCGAAACAATCATCCCCACCGTTTTCACACAAGGCGATCTTTTGGCCTAGCCTTATCTGCATGCTCCTGTGCTGCATAAACTATACCAGCAGCGCGGCAGAAAGACTGCAAGGCAAACCTGGCAGCATCAGCGTGGCAGCGGGTGATGTGATCTACTATGCCTTAGAGCGCGACACCCTGACGACGATTGCCAAGCAATTCACGGACAGAGCCAGCAATTGGGATGCCATCGGCAAACGCAATCAGATTCGGAACGACCGCACCATTCCGGTCGGTTCAGGCATTATCATTCCAGCCGAATTATTGGCAGAAGAAGCGAGCTCCGCGAAAGTCTATGCCATCGCGGGAAAAGTGGTAGAGATTAAAAAAAATGGCAGCGAAACCGAACTAGAAATCGGCAGTGCGGTGGCCGAAGGCAGTCAGATTCTCACTAGCAAAAATAGCTTTGCCACCTTGGTCCTAGTCGACGACTCTCGGGTTTCTATTCCGTCCAATAGTCAAATCAATTTAGCCAAACTCCGCGTCACCAAATTTACCAAGAGTCCTCGCACCGAGATCAAATTAGTACAGGGACGCGTCGAATCAAAAGTGACACCGTTGAGCCAAAACAAAGGGCGCTATGAAGTGACTTCACCGCTCGCGATCGCGGGTGTGCGCGGCACCCATTTCCGCGTCGGCATCAACGATAACGGTATTGGCAATGAAGTCCTCGAAGGCGGCGTCGCTGTCGGTAAAAAAGAGACGCCCAACGCGATCTTACTCCCTGCAGGCAAGGGCAATATTGTGAGCGCTACCAGTGTCGGCACAGCGATTAATTTATTGCCAGCACCCAGCTTGGCTGAAGGCTATCAATTGCAGGAGCGCCCCAGCATCCAATTCACCATCAATCCTGTCAACAACGCGCTCACTTACCACGCTCAAATCAGCACCGATGCAGAGGCGCAAAACGTGGTCAGCGAATCACTGTCGAAAGAACCCCGCTTTAAATTTGACGGTTTAAACGATGGTCATTATTTCATCCGAGTGACCGCACTCGATGCCCTCCATTTAGAAGGGATGCCAAATACCCAGGCCTTTGTTTTGAAAGCGCGTCCCGAGCCACCCTTTTTATTGCAGCCAAAACACAAGGTTCGTGCTGAAACCGTCACCTTTAAATGGACCGAAACCAGTATCGCAAGATCGTATCGTCTGCAAGTCGCGCGCGATATGCAGTTCAACCATATTCTCATCGATCAAGACAATTTAAAAGAGGTCGAATACAGCACTTCGAAGATTGGTGTAGGCAATTATTTTTGGCGTGTCGCGACCGTCATCGACAACAATGGCAAAACGGATCAAGGCCCCTTTTCACCACCACAAGCTTTCAGTGTATTAGCGCCACAGAGCATGAATCCCGTCAGCGACACTGGCGAAAACCTCATGAATTTTAGTTGGCCAGCAGAGCCTGGTCAGAGTTTCTTAGTCCAGATTGCGCAAGATCCAGATTTTAAAAAAATCTATTTCAGCAAAGATCTCGACGCATCCAATGTAAGCATTCCACGCCCAGAAACCGGTATTTACTTCATCCGAGTACGTGCCACGGACGCGGATCGTTTCATCGGTAATTTTTCACCTGCCCAAAAATTTGAAATTCGTTTACGCTGGACTAGTGGCGATGGTGAGCCACTCCATTCTGGCGGTGGCGCAGTACGCCCAGTGCAATAATCATTTAATCGGTGTATCAGCGAAGCCAGCGACATGGACATGTGTGGACACCTACTGAGATGGAATCAACGTGAAGTTAAGACCTAGATCATCTCAGAAGCGCAGTGTCGCCTTGCGTGAATGCCTCATGCTAACTGGCGCCTTACTATTGCTCACTTTACTGATGCTTGTCACGAGCAGTACGACACGTCTTGACCAAACGATTTACGATCGGTTTCTGCAAACACAAACCCGTCCCGCGCGCGACGACATTATGATAGTCGCGATCGATGATTACAGTTTGGCGGAACTCGGCAAGTGGCCGTGGCCGCGCAACCGCCACGCCGAACTGATACAACAACTGAATCACGCCCAAGCATTAGCCATAGGCATAGACATACTTTTTTCTGAGGCGGAATTATCAGCCAATGGCGATGCGCAACTCGCCAAGGCGATTGCAGCCAAAGGCAATGTGGTATTGCCACTGGTCTCGGTACAAGCTGGTCAGGGCTTACGCGCAGCGCCACCGCTGGCGCTCTTAGGCGATGCCGCCCATGCACTCGGTCATATACATCTCGAGCTCGATACCGACGGCGTAGCGCGTAGTGTGTTTTTACGCGAAGGCACCCAAGGTCAATGGTGGCCACACTTCGCACTCGCATTGCACGATCGAGGTTTAGCGATCCAACGCAAAATGCAGGCGGATGGCAATCAAATACCAACACTGCAAGGCAGCCAATCTTTTGCCCAACAATTGACAACGACCGCCGCACGCGCACGCGCAAACAAAACTTGGCAACGCGATTGGCAGATGCATATCCCTTACTACGGCAGCAGTGGTCATTTCAACAGCGTCCCCTATGTCGCTGTTTTACGCGGCGAAGTACCAGCTGATTTTTTTCGCGGTAAGTATGTCTTAGTCGGCACCACCGCAACTGGCATGGCAGATGCGTTTCCGACCCCAGTTACTTCCAATGAGGGTAGCCTTTCCGGCATAGAAATCAATGCCAATATACTCGCCAGCTTACTCGATGGCCGTAGCATTACGCCCTTGGCGGTTTGGCTGAGCGCGCTACTCAGCGGCGTCGCGGTGCTTATCGCCTTGATCACCTGCTTTCTATGTTCGCCGCGCGTTGCATTGCTGACGGTGGCAACACTTGTGGTGTTGATGTTCACGGGTAGCTTTGCCTTATTAATGCAAGGATTTTGGCTGCCACCATCGAGCGCGATTATTGCTTTACTAATCGCCTATCCATTATGGAGCTGGCGTCGGCTGGAAGCGGCTATCGGCTTTTTAGGAGAAGAATTTATTTTGCTCGACCAAGAGCCCCACTTATTACCCGAATTCAATCCAGATTTGACCTTACAAACAAGTGCAAACACAGCACAAAATCACGCAAAAAAAGAAATCCAAGACAAGCTAGAACGCCACATCAGCGCCATGCGCAAAGCCGCGCGCAGAGT
The DNA here is from genome assembly GCA_964465175.1 of uncultured Burkholderiaceae bacterium. GTDB lineage: Bacteria > Pseudomonadota > Gammaproteobacteria > Burkholderiales > Burkholderiaceae_D > Undibacterium. The sequence goes on from CAYXJI010000052.1 coordinate 7,403, forward strand.
ACGCGATTTACGTCAATTTGTGACTGATAGTTTGACCAGCCTACCCGATGCGACCATGGTAACAACCACCGATGGCAATGTGGTGCTAACCAATCCTGCCGCGAAAGACTATTTCAAAAGCATAGGCATGCCGCATGTCATCGATACGCTTGTGCCCTATTTATTTTCGAATATGAGCCACCCTCATACTGAATATCTAACACAGGTGGTAAGTGAAGGCGATACGGCACAAGCAAGCACTGCCGACAACAAAGAAAGTTTCAGTTGGTGGCACATCCTCGATCTGCAACAAACCCAACTATTGACCAAGGGCGTTGAAGTCATCGACCCAAAAGACCGCGATCTGATTATCAAAAGCGCCCCCTGCTACTCGGGACAAAAAGTCTTGATTGGCTGGATTATCAGTATTTTGGATATTTCCGACATCCGCCAAGCGGAACGTCGTCGCGACGAAACCTTACATTTCATTTCACATGATATGCGCGGTCCGCAGGCATCAATCTTGGCTTTAATCGAACTACAAAAAAACACCAAAACAGCCATCGCGCACGAAGATTTTTTGGGTCGCATAGAAAAAGCCGCCAACACCACGCTCAGCTTAGCCGATAGTTTCGTGCAATTGGCACATGCCGAATCCAATGAATACCGTTTCAGTGATGTCGATTTCCAGGATTTATTAATCGATGCGACGGAGGAAATGTGGACCCTCGCGAGAGGTAAGCGCATCAAAATTGTGACAAAAATTCCAGAAGGCGATTACCCAGTGCGAGTGGATCGCAGTTTGATGACCCGCGTACTCACCAACTTACTATCGAATGCAATCAAATACAGCCCAAGCGATACCACCATTACCTGCAGTTTAGAATTTAAAACTAAAAATTTAAATGACAGCATCGTCTGCCATATACAAGACCAAGGCTATGGTATCGCCCGCGCAGATCAGCATCGCTTATTCCATCGCTTCCAACGTTTGGGACATGGAAAAAATGCAGACCAAATCAAAAACGACGGCATAGGCCTAGGCATGGTGTTCGTCAAAACCGTCATCGACAGACACTTTGCCCACATCAGTTTTACCAGCGTGCCGGGCGAAGGGACTTGTTTTGCGATAGAAATTGCGGCGAGTAATGCGTAATTGGCAATTGATTTTACGCAAGAAGCCCAGCCCATCCATGAACGGATGAGCCAGTCGCGCTATAATAGCGCCCACTTTCCCAAATATCC
>CAYXJI010000052.1:8636-11996 GCA_964465175.1 uncultured Burkholderiaceae bacterium
CAATTACTCGCCGTCGGCCTCAATCACACGACTGCCCCTGTCTCCTTGCGAGAAAAAGTGGCCTTCTCTCCTGAGCAAATTTCTCAGGCGGTGGTGGGCGCACGCGCGTGGTTTGCACGTAATGGCTCAACGCAGGCGTCGGAGACTGCGGTGCTTTCAACTTGCAACCGGACCGAATTGTATGCGGTGGCCGATGTAGATAATCCTATCGACATGACGGCGCATTTTTTGGCGGATTTTCACAAACTGCCTTACACCGATTTACGTCACCATCTGTACACACTGCCGCAAGACAATGCCGTTCGCCATGCGTTTCGCGTGGCCTCAGGTTTAGATTCTATGGTGTTGGGCGAGCCGCAGATTCTGGGACAGATGAAGGAAGCGGTACGTCAGGCCGATGAAGCTGGTGGCCTCGGTACCTATTTGCATCAATTATTTCAACGCACGTTTGCGGTCGCCAAAGAAGTTCGCAGCACCACCGAGATCGGCGCGCATAGCGTCTCGATGGCTGCCGCAGCAGTGCGTTTATCGCAGCGTATTTTCGATAAGATTGCCGATCAAAAAATTCTGTTTATCGGCGCCGGTGAAATGATAGAACTGTGCGCGACCCATTTTGCCGCACAGAATCCCAAGAACATCACGATTGCCAATCGTACTTTAGAACGAGGCGAAGTCTTAGCCCATCGCTTTGGCGGCAAGGCGATACGCCTAGCCGAATTACCCAATTGTCTGCACGAATTCGACATCATCATTTCTTGCACGGCATCGTCTTTACCGATTATCGGCTTGGGCTTGGTTGAACGTGCGGTCAAAGCCCGCAAACATCGCCCCATTTTTATGGTCGACCTCGCGGTGCCACGCGATATCGAATCCGAAGTCGCCCAACTCGATGACGTGTTTTTGTACACCGTCGACGATCTCGCCAGCGTAGTGCAAAGTGGTTTAGAAAACCGCCATGCGGCCGTAGCGCAAGCCGAAGCCATTATCGAAACCCGCGTGCAATCCTTTATGCACTGGGTCGATGCGCGCCATGTCGTACCTGTGATTCAAGATTTACACGAAAGCAGCGAACAACTACGCCAACACGAATTAGAACGCGCCCGCAAAATGCTAGCGCGTGGCGATGATATTGAAGCGGTACTCGAAGCCCTCTCCAAAGGTATCACCGCCAAATTCCTGCACGGCCCACAACAGGCTTTGCATCAAGCCCACGGCGAAGAACGCGCCCACCTCGTACGCCTGCTGCCACAATTATTCCGCACTAAGCGTTAGCTACGCTCATCCTATTTTCGCTCATTCGCCTTAATCCGCTTTATTTAGCGCTTTATACTGTATTCAAAAAAACCTCTCAACACTGAGACACTGAGACACTAAGTTTCACAGAGAAAACACGAAGCATAATATTGCTTCTCACTTGATATTCATTCACTTTTCCTCTGTGTCGCTGTGTTGAGAGGTTTAGACTTTTAAGAAAAACAACATCATGAAACCATCCATGTTACATAAGCTCGATCAACTTTCTGAACGCCTAGTCGAAGTCGGTCAACTCTTAGTCCAAGAAGGCGTCACCAATGACATGGACACTTATCGCAAACTCAATCGCGAGCATGCGGAACTAGGCCCTTTAGTCGAGCTGTATCAGCGCTATCAACAAGCCCAGAGCGACATCGTCGAAGCGCAAGAGATGATGAGCGATCCAGACATGAAGGAATTCGCGCAAGAAGAAATCAGTGCTGCCAAAGCACGCATTGAGGCATTAGATCACGAGCTGCAAACCATGTTGCTACCCAAAGATCCTAATGACGAGCGCAATATTTTATTAGAGGTACGCGCTGGCACGGGTGGCGATGAAGCCGGTTTATTCGCTGGCGATTTGCTGCGCATGTACACCCGTTTCGCCGAACGCAATCGCTGGCAAATCGAAGTGATGTCCGAATCCCCTTCTGAACTAGGCGGGTACAAAGAAGTGATTATTCGCATCGCGGGTTTTGGGGCCTATTCCAAACTCAAATTTGAATCCGGTGGCCATCGCGTACAACGCGTACCCGCCACCGAAACCCAAGGCCGCATTCACACCTCGGCGTGTACGGTCGCGGTCATGCCAGAGGCCGACGAACTGGTTGACGTCATCATTAATAACGCCGATCTACGCATTGATACCTTTCGCGCATCGGGTGCTGGTGGTCAGCACATTAACAAAACAGATTCCGCCGTGCGCTTAACCCACATTCCCACCGGCATCGTGGTCGAATGTCAAGACGGTCGCAGCCAACATCAAAATAAAGCGCAAGCCATGCGCGTACTAGCTACCCGTATCATGGACGGCCAACTACGTAAAAAACAAGCCGAAGAAGCCGCCACCCGCAAGAGCCTGATCGGCTCAGGCGACCGCAGCGAACGCATACGCACTTACAACTACCCACAAGGTCGCATGACCGATCACCGTATCAATCTGACCTTGTACAAACTCGATTTCATTATGGACGGCGACCTCACCGAACTCACCAACGCACTCGTGGCAGAGCATCAGGCAGAGTTGTTGGCTAGTTTGGGGGATGATTAAACCCGACTCAGGGCCGATAAGATGTTGATTCCTATCAATATCTTATCAAAACAACTCGTTCTCAAAAATTGAATTCTGAGTCGACGCATGGTATTATCGGCAACCTCATTTTTCTAGCCCCCATCACTTTCAAGCGCTTCTTTTCATTTTCTATTGTCATGGCTTGCCACAGAGAAATTGCTCAAGCTCTCATTTACGAAACGATTTCTCACTGCCCATGTCAATTAACAGCGTTCATTTCTCAATCGCAAAACACGCGCAATGGGCACCTGGCCTAAGCACGGATGCTGCTTGGCAAGCGTGGCTAGAGCAGTCTTTTATGATTGACGAGCAAGGCGCTAGTCCACCTGCGGTGGCAGTAATGCCAGCGATGCTCAGGCGACGTGCGCGTTTTTTGGGACGCATGGCTTTAGAAGTGGCGTACGCCTGTGTCAGTGATGAGCACAATTTACCCATTGATTTGCCCGACGATGTGCCAACGCTATTTTGCTCGCGGCATGGTGAAGTTGGGCATTCGATAGAATTGCTCCAAGAACAAATACGAGAAGGCACGGTTTCACCGATAGGATTTAGTTCTGCCGTGCACAATGCCACGGCAGGTTTATTTTCTATCGCGCGCAAAGATAGAAATAATCATATTGCCCTCGCTGCTGGTAGCAGCACGATAGAGCATGCGGTGATTGAAGCCTGTGGTTTATTACACGACGGTGCGCCTGCGGTTTTATTGATACATTATGAACATCCCTTGCCTGACCTTTTTAAGGCTTTCGAAGATAGTCGTGAACAAGCCTATGCTG
>CAYXJI010000052.1:12006-14926 GCA_964465175.1 uncultured Burkholderiaceae bacterium
AAGTTTAGCGACTGATGCTCCTGCTGCAGCTCCAGCCGCAGCCGCAGCCGCAGCCGCCGACAATGCTATCCCTGCTGGGCTTCAGGTATTGCGTTTTCAATTAAGTCAGCCCAAGGAACATGTTAACTTAGTGCGTCAACTCGGAGGTCAGCGCTGGGTCTGGTCGCATCATGATGACGCTGCTTAAAGTACTCAGTCACGCATGGCGGCTCGTGGCAACTGGCATTAGTTTTGCAGCTTTTGGCATCGGTGGTTTGGTCTTATGGTTAATCGTCTTTCCATGCTTGTATTTCATGGTAAGAACTGCGCCAAGGCGAGTACACTACGCGCGCGGCATCATTCGTTATAGCTTTCGAGGCTTTATCGGTTTGATGCATGGCTTAGGTGTGCTGCGCTATCGGCTTATCGGGATGGAAAAATTGGAGCGGCAGGGTTTATTGGTATTGGCCAATCACCCTAGTTTGATCGATACCGTTTTTTTAATGGCATTTGTCAAACAGGCCGATTGCATCGTTAAAAGCGGGCTTTGGAATAATTTGTTCACGCGCGGACCGGTTCGTGCCGCTGGCTATATCAGTAATGAGCAGGGTGCTGAGTTAGTAGATGCCTGCATCGCATCGCTGCAGGCAGGAAATAATCTGATTGTTTTTCCTGAAGGCACCAGGACACCCGCGAATGGCACGATACAACTAAAGCGCGGCGCGGCAAATATTGCGGTCAGAGGCGTGCAAAATATCACGCCCGTGATTATTCATTGTGCACCACAGACCTTGGGAAAAGGCGTGCCGTGGTGGCACATCCCCGAACGCCAAGTGCAATTTACGATACAAGTAAAAGAAGATATTCCGATTCACATTTTTACTGAGAACGGCGCTTCCGATGTTATGGCCGCAAGGCATGTCACGGAATTTTTACAACATTACTTTCAACAGGAAAAAGCCCATCATGCTTGAACTAGAAGTCAAAGAATTGATCATTGATGTTTTGCAACTCGAAGACATAGAGCCTGCCGATATTGATAGCGCAGCACCCTTGTTTGTGGACGGCTTAGGGCTGGACTCGATTGATGCCTTAGAGCTCGGCGTCGCGCTACAAAAGCGCTACGGCATATCACTCTCCGCCGAGGCTGCCGATACGCGTCAGCATTTCGCTTCGGTGAACGCCTTGGTCAAATTAATTGAAACGCAAAGAAAGAAGTAAAGGAATACGAACATGGTTGTTGTTAGCGAAATGAATAAAGAGGAATTATTTGTCTGGGTCGTCGATCTGTTAGCAGAAATGTTCGAACTCGATAAAGCGAGCCTCACTCTCCAATCCAATTTATATGCCGACTTAGATATCGACAGCATCGATGCGGTCGATCTCGCGGTGAGATTGAAACAAATGACGGGACTGCGTTTGCAACCCGAAGTCTTCAAACAAATTCGCACCATTGAAGACGTGATTAATGCACTGACTGGTTTGCAGCCGGAGTGAAGATTTAACGATGTCGACTTCCGCAACACCGCAAGTGACTGCAAAGCGCAGTGTGTTTCTCAAGACTAGGCTCCAAGCCGGGCTGACGGTACTTAGCGTCGTGCTGACCTTGTTGTATCCCTTGCTGATTTGGTGGAGCAAGGGACAGATAGAACCACGCTGGCTGGCCGCTTTATTATTGCTACTGGTCGCAACACGCCTGCCTGCTTTAAAAATGAGTGCGTTGGCACGTTGGTCTGCGTTAGCAGGATTGTTGATGGCGCTGGCGGCGGTATGGAGCAATGCGCTGTTGCCATTGAAGCTGTATCCCGTCTTGGTCAGTATCGCGTTTTTGCTGGCTTTTGCGTACAGCCTCACAACACCGCAATCGATGGTGGAACGGTTTGCGCGCATGACCGAGCCTGACTTACCCGAGGTCGCGATTCACTACACGCGTCAAGTCACCAAAGTATGGTGTGTGTTCTTTGTCGTGAACGGCAGCATCGCCTTAGGCACCGCAATCTGGGCATCGCACGAAGTTTGGGCGCTGTATACCGGCGTCATTTCTTACCTCTTAATGGGGTGTTTATTTTTAATCGAGTACCTCTGTCGTATCCGATTTAAACGGCGTCACCATGTTTAGTCTCAGCCAAAATTTAAATAAGGCAGCGCACTTCGCAGCCGCCGACCACGTGATCGCTTGGCAAGACGCGAGCGCCGTCACACGCAGCCAATTTGCACAAAAAGTTAGCGCGTGGCACAAGCTTATCGCACCACTGTCGCAACAAAAAATCGCCCTGTATTTGAACGACAGCCTAGAATTCGCCGCCGCCTTATTCGCCGCCTGGCATGCACGCAAGACCGTGGTTTTGATGGCCGATACTTTAGAAGAAAATTGCCGCAAACTGCGTCAAGAAGTGAGCGTGTTTATTGGTGAGTTTCCCGAACACTACCGTACCAGCCTACAACCCAGCGCATCTGACCCAGCACGCACTGACATCGGGGCTGACACATTTTTGCCTAGCTTAGAAGCCGATTTCCCTGCCCTGGTCGTCTACACCTCAGGCAGCACGGGTGAGGCGCAAGCGATTCCCAAACAATGGTCACAACTCGCCACCGAAATCGCCAGTTTAGAAGCGCTCTTTGGCGCAATCATCGGTAGCGCGAACATTTATTCTACCGTCTCGCATCAGCATATATATGGCTTGCTGTTTAAAGTGCTATGGCCGTTTACAGCAGGTCGTGCGATCTTTGCTGCGGCACTCAATTTTCCTGAACAATTACAACAACATCTGAGTGTCGCACCTTGTGTGCTGATTGCTAGTCCTGCGCATTTAAAGCGCCTGCCTGCACACATAGATTGGAGCAAAGTGCAAGACCATCTTTGCGCCGTGTTCTCTTCTGGCGGCCCACTGCCCAACGATAGTGTCACCACCGTGCAGACGCTATGGGGCAAGACGCCGAT
>CAYXJI010000053.1:0-5913 GCA_964465175.1 uncultured Burkholderiaceae bacterium
ATCATCATTTCCTCTTTAGGGTGAATTTTGCCCTATTGAGGTGTCTGTGTATATTGGATCAATATAGTTTTATTGAAACAAAATTTGTTTGAATAAAAACGATGTGTTATAGTGAAACCAGTTCAATGGTGGTTTACTTTTCATTCGGGAGCACATGATGTCTACTGCATTACGACAATCTAATATCGATGTGACAGCGAATCCTGATCGAGGGGCTTTGGCCAAGATGGTGATGACTTTGCTGGATCATTGGCAGCTATCGACAGAAGATCAAGCTGCTTTGTTGGGGATTGCGGTGAGCAATCGAGCGGCTTTGACGCGTTATCGCAAAGGCGAGGCGATTGGTACCAGTCGTGATCAATACGAGCGCGTTGGGCATTTGCTAGGCATTCATAAAAATTTGCGCCTGATGTTTCCACATAATCGTGATTTGGCCTACCGCTGGATGAGTACGCGTAATCGTGCTTTTGATAATTTGGCACCGGCGCAGGTGATTAAAGAGTGGGGATTTACTGGCTTGCTAATGGTGCGCGCTTATCTCGATCGCGCCCGTGGCGTTTAGCCTAGGGATGACGCCAGTGACGACTTTGAATCTGCATGCGGTATTTTCAAAAATTAAGCTACACGATGTGCATGAAGCCGTATTTCGTAATATCGTGTCTATCCAGGCTTCGCAAGATTTGTTTGATGACTTGAGCGCTGCGCCTGAAGATTGGGCACTAGCGCAGCTGGTTGAAGATGACGTGAAGCCGCCGACGTATTTTTCTAGTACGCCAATTATTCATCGCCCTTTTGAAGATGCTCATTGGTTTAATGCAATTCAATGGCCGTTTGAACATTGGCAAAGCAGTCGCTATTCTGATGGTAAATTTGGCGTTTGGTATGGTGCTGAATCAGTCGAAACGACTGTGTATGAAACCGTGCATCATTGGGTAAATGGTTTTTTAAGTGATGCCGGTTTTACCCATGAAACAGTGCAAATAGAACGCAAAGTATACGCCGTCAATTGTGATGCGGCGCTCTTAGATTTACGACCGGCTTGCGCTAAATATCCGGTCTTAACCCATAAAAGCGATTACACGGAAAATCAATCGCTCGGGGCGCGCCTGCATAAAGAAGGTCACCCAGGATTAATCTGTACCTCAGTACGTCGCCCTGAAGGGCACAATTTCGTCATACTGAATCCCAAAGTCTTGTCTGATCCTAAACATCATTGTCAATTGTCGTATCGCTTGGAGGCGGGGCGCGTGAGCGTACACAAAGGCGCAGGGCGTGCATGGCTGCGCTTGGACGGAGCCGCCGTTTGCTGAAGGGTAAATTATGTTACCAGCTAGCTTGGCGACGACTTTCTGACCAATGTTTTTTGCTGGCGCCCATGTCGAGATGGATTTCATCCGTGGTCATGAAAATGAAGCTGTCACCGATGCGACCGCGGTAGACGCTATTTGCATTTGCTACTTTTCTGGCGACGGCGGCAAAATTCCATGCTTGTTCCATATCGCACTGTACGGTTTGTTGTAGAAATGCCGGATGTTGGTGTTGGCGGCCCCATTTTTTCGCCAGCTTTGCATGTTTACTTAAACTCGAGGGTACGGAGTCTAGCGCCCAGCCCCAAGTAAATGAGGTCTCTTTTTCTTTGAAAATGCCTATGGTTTGAAAGTGCGCGGTGCCGGTGTGACCACCCTCAAATGTAAACATGATGACGCCCGCCCCGAGATCGGCAGTCCAAGCTTTTTCCTTGCCAAATTTCCAGCTTGTCGCATGTAGCTTGTGCTGTGTCAGCATGTCTTGATAGGCCAAAGCGATGTAGGCAATAGCATCATTGCCGGGCGCAGTTGGGACTCGACTTTGAAACAAACGATGTAAAAACTGGCGAATGAATTTCATGGGCGCTGATAAAAAAGCTAATCAAATCAAATATTTATGTCTTGCCAATAGATTTGATGGGAAGTATGCCCATTATAGCAGCTCAACTTTGTGGTACAACTTTGCGTTGCGGTTCGGCAATATTTCTATTGCCGGTGAGCTTAGTCAAGTTTGTCGCTTGGACAATTTTAGAACTTGAGTTTGAAGTTGATTTTGTTTAATCCGTGCACCGCAAGCATGATGCCAGCCGCATAAAGCAAGGCCGCCAGTATGCCTACATTACCCTCGGCTAGGCGAAGTGGCGAGGCTGTCTTTGTCAGACCCAACATCGCTTCAATGACAAATGGCAGTAGATAGCAAACCAAGGGATTGATCGCAGCAGGTTTGATCGCATGCATCCAGCTTTGCATCCCTTGCAGGTCGATCAGCCAGTAGAGCAAGGTGAAGACGGCGATGCAGATGGCGGCAGAATAGAAACACCATGAAGGTGTGGCGTAGATTTTTGAAATTTTAAATTCTGGCCTAAGGAGACTCGCCGCTAGGATCAGCACCAGCGCGAACGCAAGTGCAGTGGCGAATCGTTGGGTTTGGGTGCGGCTTTTGCTCTCTTCAAAAAAAATTAAGCTGCAAAGTAGGCCGCCTAACACAATAGCGCTATGTGCCGCATGTCCATCCAAAGTCACAAGGAACTTGAGGAAGCCATTGGTTGGTGCCGCAGCAGCTAGCGCTGGCTGGTGAACGAAGACATAAAAAAGTGTGCAAAGCACGAGCGCCAACAAGAGCAAAATTTGCTTGCCGCGACAGAGTTGATATAGCCAGCATGAGAGTAAATAGGCCCAACCGATTAAACCTAAGATGCCCCACCATTGTGGTGTCATACCTTGAGCGCCATCAACACCAGCGCGATAAATGACCGCAAGGAAGATCAATATCAACACGCCTAGCGCGACCAAAGCCTGATTCAGATAGGCCTGTTTAAATTGATAGACACCCCAAATTAGCATGAAACCAAGATAAGAAAGTAGCGACCAAGTTTGTATCGATAGTGGCATGGAGGCTTGGTGGTACGCGCCTTCCGCATTCACCATAAAAAAACCCATCACGACTAAAGCGAAAGCGCGTTGCAGAATATGGAGATTTAAGCTGTAGCGATTTTCACCTTTGGCGATGCGATGATTGATGCCGAATGGGATCGACATGCCAACAATGAATAGGAACGCGGGGAAAACGATATCCGGAAAACTCATGGCATCCGCATTGGCGGGCATGTGTTTCAGCCAAGGCGAGATGCCCACTACACCAGCGAGTTCATTGACGATGATCATGATAAAAAAAGTGATGCCGCGAAAGGCATCGATGGAGACGATTCTTTGATTTTTTAATGTATTGATGGGTGTTAACATTACAACGGACTTTCTTATGGCTAGCGTGGTTTGATAGGTGGCCCGAGCTTGCGCTCTTTCGTCAATGCAGGAAAATCTATAAATTTAGCGGTATTAGTGCTTTTAAGAAATTTACCCTGTATCAATAAAATCGACAATGCATAGAACTACTTCGAGTTATAGGTAAATTCCCTTAGCGAAAAGAAATGGATTTCAATTGAAAATGAATTCATGCACACTGCAGCTTAGTTCTAACTTAGATTTAGCTTGATTTTTTTATCTAAGTTCAACCCCATTTCTTATTTCAGCCCATGCACATTTTTAAGCAAAAATTTTTGCGCCTCTACCGAACTGCAAAAAATCATTTCCGCGCTTGGTTTTTGGCTAGTCTCTTCTGTCTGTTGAGTTGTGCATTCGCGCCATTAGCACATGCGGTCGAATTGAATATCTGGGTGATGTCGACTACGGCGCAACCACAACAAGATATGCGCGAAATTTTGCGGCCTTATCTTGCGCTTAATCCCAATCTACGTGTCAATGTCACGGTCTTAAATTGGGAAAACGCGTGGGCTAAAATTAGCGCAGCTGCGGTGTCAGGGCAGGGGCCAGATTTGGTCGAGCTGGGTAGTACCTGGGTGGCGGCGATTTCCGCGATGGATGCTTTAGAACCGATTACGCCTGCACAGCAGGCAGACGTGGGTGGTGAGTCGGCATTTTTTCCGGCGCTGTGGGTGACGACCCACCGCCACAATCAAGGCAAGGTATTTGCGATTCCTTGGTATGCAGGCGCGCGCGTTGCTTTTTATCGCACGGATTTATTTCAACAAGCAGGAATTAAAGCGAGTGAGGCCTTTGCAAATTGGAGTAGTTTTAAACAAGCCATGCAGAAATTAAATGGCGTGAGTTTTGAAGGTAAAAAAGTAGCAGCTTTAGGTTATCCCGGTAAAAATGATTCTGATATATTGCATAATTTAGCGCCGTGGATTTGGAATGCAGGCGGCGATTTTCTCAGTCCAGATCGCAAATTTTCCAGTATTGATTCACCCCAAGTCTTACAGGCTATTAGCTATTACACTAGTTTTGCGGATGAGGGCCTAGTGCCACTGTCGGCGTTAGAGAAAGACTCGGTACAAATTGAATCAGGTTTTTTTACGAATCAATATGCGGTTATTTTTAGCGGACCGTGGGTGCTGAAAATGCTCAACACACCTAAGGCAAAAGGCGGTCAAATGGAAACGGCGACCGCCAGAAATTTTGGTGTCGCATCGTATCCGGCAGGAATTAAGGGCAATCAAACTTTTTTTTCTGGCTCTGATTTGGCACTGATGAAGTCTTCAAAAAACAAAGAAGACGCTTGGAAGTTATTGCAATATCTGGTGTCACGACCAGCACAGGTAAAATTTAGCCAATTGTCAGGTATGCTGCCAGCGCGTTTGGATGCAGTGAACGACCCCTCCTTATTAAAAGAGCCGCACTATGCGGAGTTTATTCAGCAAGTAAAATTGGGACGACATTATCCCGTGGTTGCGGCGTGGGGACAGCTTGAAACTGTGTTTCGAACCCAGATTGCGAAAATCGTCACCGCAGTCAAGGGCCGACCAGAAACGCATAGCCGTCTAGTCATTAAAAAAAATTTAGAACAAGCCTCGAACCAAGCGAACGCGATCTTGTTGAAAGAGCCTTGATTACTGATTTTTGAGTCATGTTCTTTGCTGCGATAGCGGCTTTCTTATTGACCTTCACAGGGCAGAATCTGTGAACTCATTGCCATAGACTAGGGGGAATATCGCGTAGTTTTGCCGCCAACTCCATGCTAGTGCGTACATTGAGTTTTTGACAGATATGTAGTCGATGCGCTTCGACGGTTTTGGGACTGATAGAAAGGTGGTCGGCGATTTGCTTACCTAGATAGCCGGCGACAATTTCAGTCAATACCATACGTTCTCTTTGTGTGAGCTCGGCGATTTCTTTTAAAAGACTTGCTAGCCCGAAGAAATTGTTCCGCGCCACCGCATCGGTGGCGAAGGCGCGGCTGATCGCATCGAGTAGGCTGCGATGGTCGGCCGGTTTTTCGAGAAAATCGACAGCGCCCTGTTTTAAAACACGTACCACCAATGGGATGTCGCCGTGCCCGCTCAGAAATATGACGGGCGGCAAATAGCTTCGCTGTAGTTTGCTACGGCGCATGAGTTCATCGAATAATTCTAGACCGTTGATTTCTGGAATACGTACATCAACCAATAAACAATTGAATTCGCTGGGATCGACATCGGCCAAAAAATCTTTGGCACGTTCGAATTCCGTGGGCAGCCAGTGACGCGTTTCTAATAACATGACGAGCGAACTACGCACGCTGGGATCGTCATCGATGATCGCAATTTTCGGCTGACTTGGCTGGGCGTTTGGCAATGACTGCGAAGATGGTTCAGTGGAGATCATGGGTTCACCTTGGAATTGAATGCGGGCGCTGGTGTCGCTATTTTTTGCTGCATCGGTGTGTTTGATGAGTTTAAATGTGACGTTGAGTTGATAGTTTCTAAGCTCGGTAAGGGCAAACGGAAATGAAAGGCAGCACCACCTTCCACTCTGTTTTCTGCCCAAATTTTGCCACCGTGATTTTCGATTACGGTGCGGCAAATTGCTAAACCTAAGCCCATACCTTCGC
>CAYXJI010000053.1:5923-14728 GCA_964465175.1 uncultured Burkholderiaceae bacterium
TTCGCTTTTTGTCGTATAAAAAGCGTGAAATAATTTATCCGGTGCGGCGATGCCGTGGCCTTGATCGAACAGGCTGATCGTGACGAACTGTTCGTCTTGCTTCAGGCTAAGTTGTAGTCGTGGTGCTTCAGATTTATGGCTTGATGTGGTGTCGTTACTCGCGAGATCCTCCATCGCTTCTAGTGCATTACGCATGAGGTTAAAGAGCACTTGTTTTAACATCACGGCGTCACAGGCGATGATCAATTCATGTACTTGCGATTCTAATTGAATTTGTACCTGTTGACGTTTGGCTTGTGCTTCGATCAGCTCTATCGATTCATTGAGTAATCGTGGCAAGGAATAAGGCTCGTGAGGCGTGGCGCTCTTTTGTATGAAGCTGCGCATGCTGTGCATAATTTTACCGGCGCGCCGAGATTCTTCGCCCATTTTTTCTATCGCTTGCCGAATTTTTGCTGCGTGAATATGCGTCGCGCCATAGTCTTTTTCGGCGATCATACATTCTGCTGCTGCGGCATAATTTGCAATCGCCGCCAAGGGTTGATTGAGTTCATGCGCCATGCCAGAAGCAAACTCGGCGAGGCTAGATAAGCGTGCTGTGTGCTGTATCAATTCGTCGCGTTCTCGTATCGTTTGCTGGGTGGCCTTGCGCTCTTTTAACCAGCGTTGTAATAGCCGCAGTAAGTAGATAATTAATACGCCAAACAAGAGCACTGCCGACGATAACGCGATCAGTAAGCTGTCTACATTTTGCGTGGAACGGAGACTAGTTTTCAGCGATAGCCCAGTATTGGCCGGGCCGAAATCGAGACGACTACTGTCTTTACCGTGCAGGACAGCACCGCTTTCGCTAGGGGATAGTTGCTTGTCGTTTTTGTCGACCAGACTCAGATCATAACGCTGGATAAACCACCACGGCACTTCTTGCGTTAGTAATTTATCTAGATCGTAAGTGACAAGGATATTCCCGTCGTGTAAAACTTCATTTGGGTTCGGTAATGCGAGTATCCATAAAGGGGCGAACTGTTCTATCACGCGACTGTACGCTGTCTCGTTGTGTGTGCGACTTTGCAGTATGGCTTCGCTTACCAGAGGGTCATTGAGCGGCGGTAAATTGCTGGGGCGTTGAACGTATTCGGGGATGCCGATGAGGCGTTGATTATTTTGATCGATGACTTCGATCGCCAAAATGGCGTGATTTTCTTTGATTAAACTGTCGGCCCTACGCAAAAATTCTTCGCGTGAACTAGACGATGTCGGTTTTAAATCGAGCGCCCAGTTTTGTAGTATGACTTGTTGTGATTCTAGTTTATTGGTGATGAATTGCTCCATCCACAGTAAATCGAGCGAGGATTGTCTGGCAGTCGCGGTGCGTTTCTCGACATACCATAGCCATCCCAGTGTGCTCGACACAAACAGACCGACGGTCAAGAATAGCATCATGCCTATCCAGGTCCAGCGGTTATTGAATAAGTTGCTGCGTACAAATCCCATGTTTCTTTCGAGTGGCGTTGAAGGCTTGCTGTAGCGCAGGGTGGGGTGATGTACAGCAGCGCATAATCTATCACTCGTGGGGACATTTTGCAAAAGAGACTTTGCTAAGGATTGTGTCGATGTCTCTTGCATGTGCGAGTTGCAGGTTCGTAGAAAAAAACGGCAAATTTCCTGAGGAGATTTGCCGTGTAAAGCCAGTTCGAATTACATTCTCAGCTCTTGGTAAAAATCGGTAAGACTTAGCCGCTTTTTTTCGCTGATGCAGTGGGGGAGAATCAGCGAAAGGAACCAATGGGTAAAACGTCCTGGGGGAAGTCTGTCAAAAAAGGAAGTTTATTTCTGTCCTTACACTTTACTTGCAACAAAAAGGCTGAGCTCGCTTGCGATAGGCAAGGAGCTAGCTTTATTTTTGCAAATTAGTAGTTAATCGTTGCTCTCAAACCAAACATTCTTGGTGGGTTGTAGCTATTAAACGTATAGCCACCTGCATTGCCTTGACCCATCCAGTTTTTCACAATGTTGTTGCTGAGATTGGTGCCCCAAAGTTCCACATTCCATTTGTCGTCTTGGCCTGCCAATTTCAACGCTGCTGACCAATTGGTGTACGCATCTTGATAGTCACCTAGGACAGTATTTTCTAAATTGCGCACCGAGAAATACATACGACTCTGATAGCGCATGCCGAAGGATGGCGTCAGTACCCAGCCATTGTTGAGCGCAAAATCATGCGCGTAATTGATCGCGTAGGAATACTTGGGCGCCATCGGGAGCTGATTGCCAACCACATTGCGGATTGCGCGGCCGCGTTTGCTTGGATCATTTCCTAGATAAATGGGGGCGCATGGTTCCGCACCAAACTCTTGGCGATAACCGCACATCCAATTGTCATCATAGGTTGGATATGAAAGCACTTTGGAATTCAATACAGATGCGTAGCCGGACAGCGTGCCACCTATCCAAGGACGGGCTTTGTATTCAATCTCAAGACCTTGGATTCTTGAGTTGCCAATATTTTCTGTTTTCCAAGCAGTGACGACGTCGCAGGTTGGATTCCAATCGGGGCAGGTTTCTTCCGCACGTAGTTTGCGTTGACCAACCGCATTCATGCCGGTGACATGCATGTCGTTATAGTTGGTATGAAAGTACACGATACTCAGATCAAGTTTGTTGTCGAAATGTCGGCCTTTGTAACCCATTTCAAAGTTGGTGGTGAGCTCAGGTTGATATTCCAGATAGCTGTATTTTTGTTTGCTGCCATCGATGCAAGTGCCGCCGCCACAGGTATCAAATTTGTCGCCAAATCCTCCCGGACGATAACCGGTCGCCGCTGAGGCAAACACCATCGTCGTTTTATCGATATCGTATTGCATGCCCAAGCGGTAGGTAGGTTTTGACCAACTCGCTTTATGGGTGTTGACGACAGGATCAGGAAACACGCCTACACCTGCAAATGGACCCATCCCCAGTGTCAGATCCGTGCCGTTGTGCGGCGTCCCTGTGCCTGGTTCTTTGGGAACATATTTGCCGTTGTAGTACCAAGGTGTGTCCGCACTCCATAAACCAGCACTCACGCCACCTAAATCCTCGCGACTGTCTTTGCTCATGCGCACGCCAGCGGTAGCGGAGAGCTTGTCAGCAAGTTTAAAATCAGCTTGCGCAAACAATGCTTTGGAGTGAACTTGGCGGTCAGGTTGTGCATAATATTGTCCTTGCGGCATACCCCAAGGCGCAGCGACCAAATTGTCTTGTGCAAAATTGATCGCGTTCTTCTCAGACATATTGAAGACACCAGCCACATAGCGCCAATTGTCAAAATTCTGTTTGATCTGAATTTCATTGACCAAGGAACGATAATTGGAATCTAAGGTATAGCTGGCCCAATCCAATGCATGTTGCGCTCCCCAGTTTCCCCAAGGCTCCATTACGCCGACATCGGATGCGAGAAAACTTTGGCCGCCATCATCATCATGATTTTGGGCGCGCTTTTGTACCGCGTAGGCGACTTTGTATCCCAATTCGGTTTGTGGTGAGAGCTTCCACACCAAATTGCTGCGATAGGTGTCGATACTCATGTCTAACATGCCCGGCACATTAATCTTAGCGTACCATTGGCCTTGTGGACCGCACGCGAATCGTGTGCCTGCTGCCATTTTGCAATCTTTGAGGCCAACATCACCCGCACCTGAGTTTTGATAATGTTCGAATCCGCCAGTCCACTCCACATCTTTATGGATAGCCCAACGTGCAGTCAGTCGTGTGGCCCATTGATTTGAATTAGAGTAATAGTCTTTGGGTGATAAGTTACGATTCAAACGTTGATCGACGTCCGGTTTTCCATCGGGGGTGAAATTGGCACCTCCATGACCGTCTGAGAGCAGAACGCCGCGATCACTCAAATCGCGTTCTTGCTTGATGTAGCCATCGCGTTTATCGACCATGACTGCCGCACGTAAGGCGAAGTTGTCGCTAATGCCGAAGTTATAGACTGAGCGTATTTCTTTACCGTTGTAGTTGGCGAGGTTGAGCGAGCTCCAACCATAATTGGTTTTAAATTCTGGTTTCGCTGGCAGAATATTGACGACGCCGGCTGTTGAATTGCGGCCAAATAAAGTGCCTTGCGCACCGCGTAGTACTTCGACCTGATCGAGATCGAACATCAATGCTAAGGAACCTTGTGGTCGTGGTGAATAGATGCCGTCGATGTGTATGCCGACCGCAGGATCGCCAATTTCGGTGAAATTGGTTGAGGTCACGCCGCGAATAGAGACCAATACGCCTGAGTCGCCGTTCGATAAGCCAAACTGCACATTGGGGACGGTACCACTCAGATTCAATAATTCTTTGACGTTGGCGCGAATCAGATCTTCAGCCTTTAGTGCTGTGACGGCAACCGGTGTTTTGAGGAGCGACGTGGCTTGGCGGGTGGCACTGACGATGATCTCTGGAATCGTGTCTTTTTTGTTTTCTTCTACTTTGTTGGTGGCGTTTTGGGTTGCGACGACTTCTTGCGCATCCGCTTGAAAACTAAATACGGCGCAGGCACTGGCGACCGCCAATTGCATTATGGATCGTGATGTTCTGATACGGGGCATTTTAGCTCTCTCGAAAGATAAATCGATTTAGGATAAGTATCGAGCCAATTGAATTTCCCCCAATGCGCTCGATGCGAAGCTCATTGCTTTTCACTCTTTAACATTAGCAATGAAGCTTGCCGTAGTTTTATCTTTGTCGCATCGTCACGCAATTCAGAAATTTACTCTCGCAACTAAGTAATTTTACTTAGCGAAGATAAATCTGCTGGTGGCTCATCGCCGGCAAGTACACCAGCACCGCCGGCAAGTCCTTCGCCTTTTCGTATCAAATAGTCGGTATGTTCATACACATTGGGACAGCCAGTTTCAGCAATCAGGGATTTAACGATGGCGACCTTCCAAGCATCTACGCCAGCTGCTTGAAATTGACAACTCAGATAACCCGCGCCGATTGCGTGATAGTCGACGATCAAGCCCGGCAGACGATCTTCCTCGGCATTGATTAATCGCCGTGGCTTTCCAGCTTGTGCTTTGAGTGCTTTGAGCGGCAGATGCTTGCTCAGTGCGGCTTGAATGCGACGCTTAAACATGGCGTGATCAACCGCTTCGCTTTCATCAAAACTCCACACCCGTGCGCGAATTTGTGACTTGGGACTCCATCCTGCGCGGGCCAAAAACTGGCCAGAAGATGAGCGAACTAAGGCCGTTGCACCGAACTTCATTTTTTCATGAAACTTGCCATCGACGCGCTCTATGGCTGAAAGGTAAATCCAAGGATCACCTGCTAATAGACTGTGTTCTTTGCCTTGTTTGATGGTAATGATCAGCATTTTTATTCCTGTAAAAAAGGTTCAAGGCCAAGTTCTTTCATGTAGAGCCAAAACTAAATGACAAACGGTGGACTCGCTATTGAGCAGGAGTATACACGCTAGTCAGCTGGGTAAGACTCGCTTGTATGCGAACCCTAAGCGCATAGCTTTACATGAATTTTTTGTTGGGAGCTAGCGCTCTTGATGCTTCGCGTCGGCTAGGCCCAGTTCGTTTTTGGCGCTAGCATTTGTTTACTTAACGTGTAGAAAATATTTATTTACGCGTAAATTGTGTTGGACATTGCTGCTGCTGAAGGGTTTTGTCTTGTTTTTTGATGTTTTTATATTGGCACACATGTTGCTTTGTTTAAACAAGCAGGTTTTTGAAATTTTTTTTCCTTGGCGTTATCTTGAGGTGGAGAGTGTGTATGACTACTGTGCAAAGTCAGCTTGATGAATCGGCTCACGATCAAGAGTTGTTTATTTATATATCGGTCTATCTCACCGGTTTTGAACGTGTCGAATTGGAAGGGACGGGCTTGGTCGAAGTATATTTTCGTACCATCTGTCAGGAAACCTCAAATGAAACTCGCCGCTATTTCTTTGATGAGCTAGATTCTATGGTGCGGCAAGCGCAAGGCAAAGAGGAGAAAATGCTGGCCTTGATTGCGTCGAAATTAATGCCAACGTCTAGCTATCAAGGATTGGCAAAAAACATTATCTACATGTGGTACACCGGACAGTGGGCGCCGACCGTGAATAATCCCGATGCCAATTTGCAGCAAGTGCGCAACATCAGTGGCAATGCCTATCAACAAGGATTGATGTGGCTTGCCGCGCAGACCCACCCACCAGGTGCGAAACAACCGGGTTATGGCTCGTGGGCGCACATGCCTCTACAAGACTGAGGAAAAAATGACATCCCCTATCGAAGCAGATTTGTTCTGAGTCTGTTTTTTTGACCAATGATGATTGTGAGCAAACGATGACACCTCAGGCGCAACATCCATACGACGTGGTAATTGTTGGCAGTGGTATTGCTGGCGCAGTGCTAGCCAAAACACTGACACAGGCCGGTAAGACAGTATTAATGCTGGAAGCAGGCCTTGAGGCAGGCATGGCCTTAGACCCCGAGCTAGCCTATCAAAACTATCAGCGTTATTTGCAGACTTTTTATAGTAAGGCGAATAAGGCGACCAATGGACCGTATCCCGATATTAAGGATGCCCAGTCGCCAGATGTCTTGGAGATTCAAGCCAAGACGCCCTATGACACGGGCTATCTGGTGCAGATGGGACCGCTACCTTTTGCGAGTGATTGTTTGCGTGCCGCAGGTGGCACGACTTTGCATTGGTTGGGTAATGTACCGCGCATGTTGCCGAACGATTTTCGTATGAAGACTTTGTACGGACAGGGTGTCGATTGGCCCTTGAGCTACGATGATTTAATGCCTTACTATGCAATGGCGGAAAATGAAATTGGCGTGTCGGGTGATGTGGATGCGCAAGTCGGGCCCGACATGGGACGCGCAAATTATGGTGCGCATTACGTGTTCCCTATGCAAAAAATTCCCCAGAGTTTTCAAGATCAAGTGTGGATGAAGCACACCCAAAATCTGAGTGTGAGTCTCGATGGTATTCGTTATGAGATTCAATGTGTCAGCATGCCACAGGGGCGTAACTCGGTACCGAATCCGCTTTACCATTTGGGGAATGTGGAGTGGAATGAAGCCGAAAAAAAATTAGTATTACCTGTGGTGAAAAGTCCGTATCAAGTAGTCGCTTCTATCTGGAGTCCCTATACCGGTGAGCGTTGTGAGGGCAATGCAAGCTGCGTGCCTATCTGCCCAGTGCAGGCGAAATACAATGCCTTTAAGACCTTAAAAAAATCCGATTTCGGCAAACTAGAAATACGCACCCAAGCGGTGGCCTCGGAGTTGATGATTGCGCCCGACGGCAAAGAAATTGCCGGCATCGTGTATAAAAAATACGTGCAAGGCGATGCGCCGCAATACCACACCGAAGTCGCGCGGGGAAAAATTTATGTGTTAGCCGCCAGCGCGCTAGAAAATGCGAAACTCTTATTGGCCTCGAATGTGGCGAATTCTAGTGACCAAGTGGGACGTAATTTAATGGATCATTTGGTCTTGTTGACTTGGGGTTTGTTTCCCGAAAAAGTGTTTCCTTATCGTGGTCCAGGATGCACCACGTATATTCCTACTTTTCGTGATGGTGAATTTCGTAAGGACTTTGCTGCGTGGATTTCGCCTTTGGATAATTGGGGCTGGTCGTGGCCAACTTTTGCGCCTGCGACCGATGTCAGTAATGCTTTGGCGAAAAATATCTTCGGTAAAAAATTACGCCAAACCATTAATGACCTCGTTACGCGCCAAGCCTTACTGCATTTTGAATGCGAACAAACACCCGAGCCTGAAAATCGGATGACGATTGATCCTAAGTACAAAGATCAGCTTGATAATTATCGTCCTGTGATTCATTACGATGCATCTGCTTATATGCGCAAGTCTTTTAAAGCTGCGAAGCAGGTGTCGGATCAGATTTTTGCCGCTAACAAGATACAAGATTTTACTGAGTACAATCCCGCCGAGCCCGATTTTGTGAATTGGGAAGGGCGTGGCTATACTTTTCGTGGCGCTGGACATATCGTCGGTACGCATCGCATGGGCAATGATCCCGCTACCTCTGTGGTCAAACCTAGCCAGCAAACCTGGGATCATCCCAATTTGTATTTGGTCGGTTGCGGTAATATGCCAACGCTAGGTACTTCTAACCCAACACTGACCATGACCGCATTGAGTTTCATGGCAGCAGAAAATATTCTTCAACAACTGGGGTAGTGAGTTATGACACATTCTATTTTGAAATTGGCTAACGGTCGTCGACGTCACCAACTACTGCCTACCGATTTGCTAATGGCGCAGTGCGACTCGATCAATAGTGTGAGAGCATTGAGGCAGCACTTGCAAACCGCTGTGGAATTAGAACATTCCACCATTCCGCCCTATTTATGCGCGCTGTACTCGATCAACGCTGAGAGCAATGAGTTGGCCTATCGGACGATACAAGGCGTCGTGATGGAGGAAATGTTGCATATGATTTTGGCGGCCAATATTTTGAATGCAATCGGAGGCGAGCCGTCGATCAATAGCCCCCAATTTATACCGGAATATCCGACTTATCTGCCGCATAGTAATAATGCGTTTTTGGTTTCATTGCAAAAATTCTCACCAGATTTACAGCGCAATCAAACGCGCCTTGTGTCACCTAGATCAAGTGACGCCGGGCGGTATTTTTACCGGTGACTATAGCCGGCAAGTGCGACCAGAACATTATTATGGCGGTGGCGGAAAATTGGTCGCGATTCGACATCTCGATGATGCGATTTTAGCGATCAACGAGATTATCGGACAAGGTGAGGGCATCAATGGCTCTATCGTGGATACGGACCAC
>CAYXJI010000054.1:0-12418 GCA_964465175.1 uncultured Burkholderiaceae bacterium
CTAGTTCTGTTTTTTATGAAAAGACCTTGGCAACCGGGGAGTGTTCATATAGAAATCTGGGTTTAATCGCTACGCCCATCACTTTGACGCGCCCGCCAAACGGCAAGGCCGCAGCTTGATAGATCGTTCTGGCTGGTCTTTGCCCTTCGGGAAAAAGTGCTGCATACAAATCATTGACATCAGGTAGATCATTGAGGTCGATAAAGGCGATGTCGACAAAGCTCAAATCACCTATGGAAAAATTTGCAGCCTTCATCGCAGCAAATAGGTTCACAAAAGCACGTGTCGCTTCTTCTTTTGCGGTGCCTGCGATGTATTTTCCATCTTCACTAATCGATAATTGTCCGCTGAGGTAACAAATATTGTCGACCACAACAGCGTGGCTGATAGGATTCGGCCAATGTGGCAGGCCTTCACCGGAAGCAATAAATTGTCTCATTATTGCGCCCTTATGCGGCAATGCTGTTTTGTTGTTTGACTAGGCTGGCCATAGCACTATCGGAATGATCCTGACGCAAACGCAAACCTGCAGCGATATTGCTGTGATCTTGCTCCGTCCGATTTTGACTCACTTTCCATTTGCCATGTAATGCGGTCACAGGAATTTCTATGCCGACGATGGCGTTTAACAACTTTTGGATATAGTCTGCCGGTGCATCACTTAACTTCCATGCTGCCGCTTGTCTGCTTTCTTGGTGGTCGGTTAAATTTTGAAGATGTTGAAGTAGCCATTGTGGATTATCCATGACACGCATACGTCCGCGCGCGTGAACGACTGCGTAGTTATAGGTGGGAACGACTTTTCCGGTTTGTTTTTTCTCTTCGTACCAGGATGGCGTAATGTAAGCTTGCGGCCCTTGAAATATCACTAGAGCATCGAGCTGTGAGTGACTACTTTTCCAAACCGGATTGGCGCGCGCAACGTGCGCTCTCAGGGTGCCGAACGGCGCATCTTCAGTTGGTGCTAGCAATTCAAACGGAATATGATTTGCGTTGATACCGTCTTGTTCTACGTTGATCAAACCGCCGAGGGGATAGGCCTGAATCAATTGAAGCATCGTTTCAATGTTGGTTTCATTGAAGTGATTGGGTGTGTACATGATGAATTCTCCAGTGAATTAAATGTTGAAATACGTTACTGATTTTTATTGCTCAGCTCGGCTTAGTTGAGAACGCGCTTTCTAATTTAGTTTTACTCGGTGCGGTGTATGGTCCATCCGTTTGGCACCGCTTCGAAACCAACTCTTGGGTAATACTCCATAGCGCTTGGCGCGGCGAGCAAAAGCAAAGTTGTTTTTGGTCCGATTTCGTCTTGGGTTAGTTTGATCATTTGTTTGCCGATGCCGTGATGTTGATAATCTTTGTCGACGGCGAGATCCGACATATAACAACAAAAAGCATAGTCACTCAAAGAACGCGCTACTCCAACTAACTGTTCTCCATCCCAAGCAGTGACTAAAATATCGGCGTGCTGCAGCATTGTCGCCATTCTGACTAGATCATTAGTTGGGCGTTTTAGACCAGCTCGATTGAAAATATCAGCAAACTGCGAAGCGCTAATTTCAAGATTTATTTTGTATTGAATGTCTTTCATCGTATGCTCCTTTGCTGTTGATCTCGTCATTTTAGGTTTTTAATTGGTTACTTAAAATCGCCAATTTAAGATAAAATTAAACTACCAATTCGATTTATAGATGATGATAAAACATGCACATCTCATTGTTCTTAGCTTCATTACAGCTAGATCGAGATGATAGAACGCCTTTGTTCCGTCAACTCTACGCGTCAATCAAACAGGCGATCTTGAGCGGTGCACTGCCAGCAGGTAGGCAGTTGCCACCGAGCCGAGAATTTTGTCTGCGCTTAGCGATTTCTAGGCAAACCGTGCTGAATGCTTACGAGCTCTTGCTGGCAGAAGGTTATTTATCCGGCACGGTGGGTAAAGGCACGTATGTCAATGTCGACCTACCAAAGCCGCCGAGTAGACCGAGCACGCTAAGCATGCGTCACACAAAGCCGATGGCGCCTGCGTTGTCTCGGCGTGGTAACTTGCTTGTTGAATTCGCTCGCTCGCCTCCATGGGCGCAAGACAAAACCCGCGCATTTAGAGTCAGCATGCCGGGTTTAGATGCTTTCCCATTCGATGTGTGGTCACGACTTGTGGCACGTCGCTGGCGTCGCCATGAGGATCGTTTAGGATATGGTGATCCAGCAGGCTATGGGCGCTTACGTGAACTGTTGGCGGTGTATCTACGAAGCTCACGTGGCGTCATTTGTAATCCTGCGCAAATCATTATCACTTCGGGATCGCAGCAGGCTCTGTATTTATTATCGACAGTATTGCTCGACCCCGGTGATTCGGCATGGGTAGAGTCACCCGGTTATCGCGGCACCTTCGCGAGTCTGCATGCGGCTCAAGCGAAAGTCTGTTATGTGCCTGTCGATCAAAATGGGCTGGATGTGGCATACGCTAAGCGTCATTATCCGAATGCAAAACTGGCTGCGGTGACTCCGTCACATCATCTTCCTTTGGGATTGACCTTGATTTTGCAACGACGATTGGATTTGTTAGCTTGGGCGAAAGCACATTCAGCTTGGGTGATCGAAGATGATTATGATAGCGAATACCGATACAGCGGCGCACCCTTGGCATCACTGCAAAGCCTCGATCAAAACGACTGCGTGGCTTATGTCGGCACCATGTCCAAAGTTTTGTTCCCTGGCTTGCGATTGGGTTACATGGTACTGCCACAGGCCTTGGTGGCACCCATTACGCAGGCGAAGGCGATTGTCGATAGGCAAACGGCAATCATGCCCCAAATGGTATTAGCTGATTTTATCGCAGAAGGCCATTTTGGGCGGCACATCAAACGTACTCGTAAATTATATGGCGAGCGGCAAGCCGCCTTATTACATGCAATCGACGCGCACCTTTCCGCCTTTTTAAGTTATGAAAATACAGAGGGCGGACTAGACCTCGCCGTTCATTTCACCAAACCGCGATCCGAGCAGGAAATCGTCAAAGCGGGTCTCGCTGCAGGTTTGGAATTAAGGCCTCTCTCATACTATTTGCCGACTGAGGCGAAAGAAAAAAGTACCCATTTTTTACCGGGACTGTTACTGGGCTTCTCATCACTTAGCGAACAAGAAATTCATGAGAGTAGTTTGAAGTTGCGTGATGTCTTCAGATCAAAGCGCTCCTGATGATCTTTGCTCAGGAACACGGTGTCAGTTCCACCATTAACACATTTCAAAAATCAAAACATTCGCCTCAGAACTTGTTCCGACATATCGACATTCTCGGTTTGCATATCAAGCTCCCGTGCTCGTTGCGCCAAGTCACACATAGTTAAGTGTTGATTTACAAGGGCACGGCAAAGGTCTGTTTGATGGTTTCCATCACAACAGTGGTCTCATAGCGCTCTACATCGCCGTCTTGTTGAAAAAGTTTTTTACTGAGTAGCTCGTATTCAGCCATATTGCGCACCAACATGATGAGTGCATAATCAAATTCTCCAGCCACCGCATAACACTGCTGAATTTCGGCGATGGGCTGCAAGCGAGCCATCACACGGGAATTAATCTCTCTGCCACCTTTCTTTAGTCGCAGCACCACCAATAATTGTAAATAATTGCCTAGCTTGTTTGGCGCCACTAGCGCTTGCTCTGCAAGAATCACGCCGCACTCACGCAAGCGCTTAATTCGTCTTTGAATTGCCGTCGCAGATAAGGGGATTGTTTGGGAAAGTGCACTGGAACTTTGTCGGCAATCTATCTGCATTTGCCGCAGTAGCGCCAAATCAAACTGATCGAGTGCTACATGGTCATTTTGTGCTTGCTTCATTTGCGGCATTATCTCTCCTAAAAACTTTAATCTGCGCGATTGGTTGGCGCAGTATAGCGCCTTAATTACCGCACAAAAAGCAGCGAAGCGACCATTTTCATTCGCATTTCGCCGCGAAACGCTCGCACCGCCGCCGTACAATGCTGTGCTATAGATGCATTAGCAATCGCATCCCATGTCGTTGAAAGTGATTAGGAAATTTCCATGAAGTGTATTTTATATTCGGGTACAAAAAATGCCTCAAGTTGGGCCATGCGTGCGTTCTTAGCTTTACGCGAAGCAGACATCAGCTTTGAAGAGAGAGTGATTGATATTCGCCGCCCACAAAGATTCAACAACTTAGCCGAAATAGGACGTTTCTCTCCGCCCGCAGCGGTGCCCGTGCTGGTCGTTGATCAAGATGTGATCTTTGATTCCTTAGCAATCATGGAATTCGCGAATGAGATGCACGGCGGGCGATTACTGCCAAAGGAGATGATGGGTAGAGCACGCGCTAGATCTTTCATGGCGTGGCAACACAGCGGCTTGTCGAATATCTGCCCGCGCATCTCGTTTGAGAGTGCGTTTTACCCTGACAAACGTGCTTTAAGTTCGCAGGAAGAGGCGCAAACCCACATGCTCTTTACCGTATGGGAAGGCCAACTTGATCGCAGTCGAGGGACATTTCTTTTTGGCGAGCTCAGTCTCGCCGATCTCAACTTTTTACCCACAGTGATCCGTTTAACGCGCCACCAAGCAAAGACGCTCGCATTTCCCCTAGTCGGGGCTTGGATGATGCGCGTGCTAGCCTTGTCGAGCGTCAAAGAATGGGTGGAAGAAGCAGATCGGCTGCCGCATGTATGGTATGACGATTACCAGCTTCCTATGGTAACTCAGGTCAGCCAGTAAGAGACTCAGCCTACAATCAGCATTTATGACTTATTCACTATGCGTACTAAGGGCGCATTTTCGGCTATTTTTTCTACGCTTCGTTGCTAGTAGCTCGCTATTAGCGCCTCATTCGCATCAAAACTATCTCGAAAAGTGCATCCGTCTTCATCGCAAATCCTCATGGAAATTCTGGGTTAAACCCATCATTCCAATTGTCTGCAATCCAGTTCATCATATAGCGGCATAGGAGGCGCCGCGTGCGCAGACTTTGCTGCTGTCACCCCAAGAGAATTGGCAACAGGCTCAGTTCCAATATTCACCTATGCTAGGAAATAAGCAGCCTTGTATTTTGCTTCCGCTAAATCATAGTGAGCGCCAATGCAGAAATCCCATCAAACTCACACAAATTCAACTCAACCCAACCACGATGTAATCCCATGCCAAAATCCATCTGGAACCTTTAAAAGTAAATAAGTCATGGTGAGATAGCGCAAAAATTTGCCGATTGCCATGTACAACATACAAGGCAAAGCCGGTAGCTTTAGCCAGCCACCTAAAGCGCAAATGGGATCGCCAACAATGGGCAACCAAGCTAATAACATGGTCTTCGCACCATAGCGCTCTAACCAGCTAAACCAGCGGCTATTGCGCTCTTTCGCAAAGGTCTGTTTTGCTTCATAGCCGATCAAATAATTCAGCATGCCGCCTAAAGTATTCCCAGCGGTAGCGACAAAGATGGTCAGCCAAAACAATTCTGGATTAGCTTTGATCATGGCAAATACCGCAGGCTCCGAGCCCATCGGTAGTAATGTTGCCGATACAAAGCTAATGATAAAGACCGCCGTCAAGCCGATTTTCGAAATGGCGAAAACGCTAAACAACCAGGCAATTGCGGCTTCTATCATGGTTTCTCGAAGTGATTAGGAGGGGATATATTATAATGCTCTGAACAGGACTTAAAGAATTTGCACTAATTTCAATGCCAGCGTTGGATATTACCCGTATCCGCACTTTGAAATTCGAGATAAAGCCAGCGCCACCGCGCCGGCATCACAGGCGATTTGAGGTTGACCACCACAGCTTTGCTGACCACCAGTTCATTACAATTGGATGTTATTGGATGTTATTGGGGATTGCATGATGTCCGAATTTTCAGATTTGACTTTCGTTTTTTTTAAAGAATTCAACCATGGCTACCGATTACCTCAAAAAAATACTCACGGCGCGCGTCTATGATGTGGCCGTCGAAACTCCATTAGAACTCGCCAGCAATCTATCTAAACGCATGGACAATCAGATTCACTTTAAACGTGAAGACATGCAAAGTGTGTTTAGTTTCAAGCTACGTGGTGCCTACAACAAAATCGCGCATCTGACACCAGCTCAATTAAAACATGGCGTGATATGCGCATCGGCTGGCAATCATGCGCAAGGCGTTGCCTTAAGTGCGAAACGCGTGGGCTGCAAAGCCGTGATCGTGATGCCGACTACCACACCGCCGGTCAAGATTGATGCCGTGCGCGCTCACGGTGGCGACGCCGTCGAGATCGTCTTGCAAGGTGAATCCTATAGCGACGCCTATGAGCACGCCCTGACTTTAGAAAAAAAACGCAAACTCACTTTTGTTCACCCCTTTGATGATCCTGATGTGATCGCCGGTCAGGGCACGGTAGGTATGGAAATTTTGCGCCAACATGCTGGCCCCATCCATGCAATTTTTGTCGCCATTGGTGGCGGTGGCTTGATCGCTGGCGTTTCTGCTTATGTGAAAGCGGTGCGTCCTGATATCAAAATTATCGGGGTGCAAACCGTCGACTCCGACGGCATGTACCGCAGTTTGAAAGCCGGTAAGCGCGTAACCTTGAGCGATGTCGGTTTATTCTCAGATGGCACTGCAGTCAAGCTCGTCGGTGAAGAAACTTTCCGTCTCGCCAAGCAATATGTAGATGAAGTGATCTTGGTCGATACCGACGAAGTCTGCGCTGCGATTAAGGACGTGTTTCAAGATACGCGCAGTATTTTGGAACCCGCAGGCGCACTGGCTGTGGCGGGTTGCAAAGCTTACATAGAACGCGCCAAGGCGAGTAAAAAACCTTTTAAAAATGAAACCATGGTGACCATCGCTTGCGGTGCGAATATGAATTTTGACCGCCTGCGTTTTGTGGCAGAACGCGCCGAAGTCGGTGAATCACGCGAGGCAGTTTTTGCGGTGACGATTCCCGAAGTACAAGGCAGTTTCAAACGCTTTTGCGAACTCGTCGGTGCACGTAATGTGACGGAATTTAACTACCGCATCAGCGACAAAAAAGAAGCGCATATTTTTGTCGGCGTACAAGTGAGTAATCGAGAAGAGTCCAGCAAAATTGCGAAGAATTTTGTGAAGCACGGCTTCCCCACTTTGGATTTAACTGACGACGAATTAGCCAAGCTGCATATCCGGCATTTGGTCGGTGGCAAGAGTGAATTAGCCGAAAACGAGTTGCTGTATCGCTTCGAGTTTCCAGAGCGTCCGGGTGCCTTAATGCGTTTCTTAAACAGCATGGCACCGAACTGGAACATCAGCCTGTTCCACTATCGCAATCACGGCGCCGACTATGGACGCACCTTGGTCGGCTTGCAAGTGCCGAAAAAAGAAATGAAGGCATTTAAAGAATTTTTGAACGGCCTAGGATATCGCTATTGGGATGAGAGCGATAATCCTGTTTACAAACTTTTCCTAGGGTAAAACCCGGGAAGCTGGATATGACTTATCACTTACCGAACTAAGAAATATAGGGCGGGTGAAACCCGCGCCGCCAGACCATCTAGCACCTGAGCAGCGCGGGTTGCACCCGCCCTACATGAATATCTAAACTTGATGACTCAATATTCAATATCTAGCCTTATTTTTTGATTGAAACACACGCACCATGAGCACTTCCAACAACTCACCTGAACAATCACAACTCGGCAAAAATTCTGCCTATCAAACCCAGTATGATCCTAGCCTAATCTTTCCAATTCCACGTGCCGAAAAGCGCGCTGAAATTGGTCTAAAAATTGTCGACGGTAAAGCGATCAATCTGCCTTTTTTTGGGATGGATTTTTGGAATGCGTATGAGGTCTCGTGGCTCAATTTGCGCGGTAAGCCGCAAGTGGCGATTGTCGGCGTCTTTGCGCCAGCGGATTCACCCAATATTGTCGAATCCAAGTCCTTCAAGCTGTATTTAAACTCGTTTAATCAAACCAAATTAGCAGGCTCAGATGCATTATTAAGTTTGTTGCAAACGGATTTATCGAATGGCTTTGGTGCGCCGGTGCAAGTGCAGATCACGCCGCAGGAACAATTTGGCAAAGCAGCATTTCAAGAACTCGACGGCGTTTTGCTCGACAGGCTAGATATCGAAGTTGAGCAGTATTCACCAATGCCAGAAATCTTGCGCGCAGACCACAGCCAGAGTGCCGTCGAAGAACGCTTGGTCTCGCACTTACTCAAGTCCAATTGCTTGGTCACCGGCCAACCCGATTGGGCTAGCGTGCAAATTCACTACGTTGGTGCGCCTATCGATCAAGAGTCTTTACTGCGCTATTTGATCGGCTTTCGAAATCACAATGAATTTCACGAGCAATGCGTAGAGCGGATTTTTTGCGACCTCATGCACCACTGCAAACCACAAAAATTATCAGTGTATGCAAGGTATACGCGGCGCGGTGGACTGGATATTAATCCTTGGCGTAGTAATTTTTCGACTGGCAAAATGCCGGCGAATTTGCGTAGTGCGCGGCAGTAATTCAGCGCTGCGGCGGTTAAAAGTCAAGCCCGGCGTAAATCCTTGTTTCGCATCCGACACAAATTTTTGTAAATTTTCTTTCACTAGAAAAGATGTTTATACTTGCTCATCGAAGGCGCATAGGGTACATTTTTGAATTTCAATAACTTATTATTACGCTTACGTCTAATAGAGCATCATTACTCTTAACAAATAAGAATTAAATTAGCTCAATTAAGCAATACATTAGGACTTGCGCAACATTGCGCTAGCTAGGCGGGAAGCCGAAGACAGTACGGTTGTACGGCGAGGCGAACCAACGACGCTAGCGTCTGTTTTACGTAAATCCTTTACATGTTTTTTGGTGTGCTTGTTTCTTTGTAAGTCACTGGCATGACACAGTTTATTTTATATTCACCTAAGCATTTTGTACTGACTACGCATCTATGTATCTCCAGAATTGGCCTCTGCTTTTAGAACAACATGCACAAGATGCAATCATCGTTTTAATTGATGGAACGATAGTTCATGCGAATCCTTTGGGGATTCAACTGCTGCACGCAAAAAATCTCAATGAGATCA
This sequence comes from uncultured Burkholderiaceae bacterium, assembly GCA_964465175.1. Taxonomy (GTDB): domain Bacteria; phylum Pseudomonadota; class Gammaproteobacteria; order Burkholderiales; family Burkholderiaceae_D; genus Undibacterium. The sequence continues at coordinate 9,046 of CAYXJI010000054.1, forward strand.
ACGGCATGCGATGGAACACGTTTTTAATTTTCAAGCAAGCCAACCAACTCAAAACGCATTTACAAACTGAAAATAGCCTTTTGCCGCATGCGATTGCGGAATTTTGTCAGTTACAAACCCGTGATGGTCACTGTCTCGATGTCGAAGTCCGCCTTCATAGTATTCCTCTCAAACGTCAAACGGCCTACGTTCTACGCTTACGGGATCTAAAAACACAACCGATCGCCAAGTCTTTTCAAGTACAAGCCAGCAGCGTTAGTCCAGCGCACAATAGCTTGAATCACGAAGCACTCCATCACGAAAAAGAGATACTCGAGATGATTGCTTTGGACAATCCTCTCACGCAAATTTTGCAAGATGTCTGCGATCGCATGGAGCGCCTTTTAGACAATGGCTCAATCTGCGCCATCATGCTGTATGACAACGAAACAGAAAAGCTAAAACTGGCCGCTGCGCCCTCGATGGAAGCGGAGTTTTTAAATGAAATCGATCACCTAGAGATAGGTTTAGGTAGCTGGTCATGCGGCGTTGCGATCCAAACTGGCCGTATCAAGATCGTGGACGATATTGCCGCTAGTGCGCTTTGGTATAAAAATAAGCAAACTCCAGCGCGTTATGGCTTTCGTTCATGTTGGTCAGTGCCGATCAAGACGGCATTCAATACCTTACTAGGTACGGTGGATATTTACCACCGCACCCATCGCACACCTAGCGATGACGAGCAAACTTTGATCATGGATGCCATGCATGTCATCGCTTTGGCGATCGACAAAAAGAACATGGAGCAAAGCCTCGCCACCAGCGAAGATCGCTACCGCTCAGTGGTGAATAATTTAACCGAAGGTATTATGGTCATCGCACCAGGGGGCAAGATTCTGACTTGCAATCCGAGTGCGCGCTTGATTTTGAAGATCACTGAGCTTGAGAGTATGGGGCGGCGTCACCGTTACTTTAAACGCATCTTCCGTGAAGACGGTAGCGAAATCAAAATCGGGGATGACCCAGCCTCACTGGTATTACGCAATGCCGAACCGATTACCAACCTATCATTGGGCCTAGAGTTAGTTGATGGCATGATCGTTTGGCTACTCGTCAATGCGCAACCCATTAACTCTTCGCGCAACAATAATAAGACCGAAGCGGTGCTGATATCTTTCACCGATACTACCGAAGTTCGCGAAACCGAGCGCCAATTACAATACATCGCGACGCATGACGCCTTAACTGGCTTGCCCAATCGGCATCAGTTGCAACAAAGACTGGGTTACGCCTTATCCCACGCCGATGAACAAAAAGTCGCCGTTATATTTTTGGATCTCGATCACTTCAAAAACGTCAATGACACGGCCGGCCATGCTGCTGGTGATGGTTTGTTATGCGATGTGGCTAAACGTTTGTCGTCCTGCATACGCGCGACTGATATGCTAGCGCGCTTAGGTGGCGATGAGTTCGTGATCGTGGTGGAAGAATTCGCCACGGCGCAACATTTGAAAGAATTAGCGGATCGCATTTTGTTAAAGATGAGCGAACCTTTCGTCATCGAACAACATCAATATCATTTGGGCACATCCATCGGCATTAGCGTATTTCCGCATGACGGAACCGATGGCCCTACCCTATTGCGCTGTGCCGACTCTGCGATGTATCTGGCAAAAGAACTTGGGCGCAATAATTACCAATTCTTCACCTCTGATTTGATGATACGGGCGCAGCATCGCTACACTTTGGAGCGCAATTTACGCCGTGCCTTAGTGGATAGCGAGTTCTTACTGTATTACCAGCCTAAAGTTAGTCTAATCGATGGTCGAATTTTGGGTGCGGAGGCATTAATACGCTGGCAAATGCCGGATATTGGCTTGGTTGCACCGACCGAATTTATCCCCTTCGCCGAAGAAATTGGCTTGATAGTACCAATAGGCCGCTGGGTACTCGCGAAAGCCTGTGAGCAAGCACAACTCTGGCGTAAGACTTACAAAACCGATTTTAAAATCAGCGTGAATATTTCGCCGCGCCAATTTCAAGATCCCAAGCTTCCTGAGTTTATCTTAGAAGTTTTACTGGAGAGTGGTTTGCCAGCCCATGCGCTGCAATTGGAAATTACCGAAGGTTTATTAATGGTAGAAGCCGAGCATTTAAGCTCCGTTTTCGACGCGATTAAGACCTTAGGCATTAGCATTTCCCTCGATGATTTTGGTACGGGCTTTTCCTCGCTATCGTATTTGCAACGCTTCCCTATCGATAATTTAAAAATTGACCGTTCTTTCATACGAGAGATTCCAGAAAATCAAGATTCGGTCGTGCTCACTAAAGCCATTATCGCGATGTCTAGTGCTTTAGGTATGAGCGTCACCGCAGAAGGCGTAGAGAGTATCGAGCAAATGGAATTTTTGAAAGAAGCCGGCTGCGACGAAATTCAAGGCTTTTACTTCAGCCGCCCAGTCTCAGTGGAGCAATTCTCTGATTTATTACGGCAACACAGTATTAGCAAACGATAAAATTCCCGATGAAATTCACCTAGCACTTAAAAGAAGCCTATAATCGCGATCTAAACTTGTTAGCGGGTCGGGCTCTAGTGCACCAAAGCGAACTACCGCATCAAAATACCAACAAAAAATACCTCTGTAAGCAGCCTATGCAAGCAAATCAAGTTCACCATGTAGTCGCCTCCGCCTAAGTAGCCTAAGTAACATGACGAATATCGCAAAAATTCTTCCCCTTGAGAATGTCTTACTAGCATTAGATGTCTCTAGTAAAAAACGTGCTTTCGAACAAGCAGGTCTTCTATTCGAAAATAATTGCAGCATCGCACGCTCAACCGTCTCGGACAATTTATTCGCTCGCGAGCGTCTAGGTTCGACTGGTTTAGGGCACGGCGTGGCAGTGCCACACGGGCGCATCAAGGGCTTAAAAAATCCGATTGCCGCCTTCGTGCGTTTGCTCGACCCTATCCCTTTCGAATCTCCCGATGGAGTGCCTGTCACAATCCTGATTTTTCTCTTAATGCCGGACAATGTAACGCAGCAGCATTTAGAGATATTGTCGGAAATCGCAGAGATGTTATCCGACGAGAGTTTTCGCGCAGCCTTGCAGACCGAAGCAGATGCGAGCTTAATTCATAAGCGCATTATCACGTGGGAACCAGCGCTGCCTGCCAATGCCTAGTGTCGCTAATATTTCGCTGGAGGGCGCTGAAATATGACTGTTCCATGTTAGAGAAACCTAAGGCAAAGCTAAGCTGCGTCGACCTTGAAGTTGAAATTGCGAATGATTATTTGATGTTTGAAATTTGATGAAATCGAGTGCGCCTTATGCCATTAGCGACAGAATTAACTATACAAAAAATCTTTGATGATAATCGCGACACGCTGCAGCT
>CAYXJI010000054.1:12428-14679 GCA_964465175.1 uncultured Burkholderiaceae bacterium
CTAGGCTGGTTCGCTGGTTTCTCTGGGGGCGATAAACAAATTACGGATGACGCCACTGCATCGTCTGATCAAGTTGGTCACTTAAACTTAATCCACCCTGGCCGGATACAAGTTCTCGGTCATCAAGAGATCAATTATTTCCATCGCTTGTCACCAGGCTCTCGCTCCAATTTAATTAAAGAATTGGTCGCCGGCCAGCCGCCAGCCTTGATCGTTGCGCAAGGATTGGAATCACCACAGACATTTTTGAATGTCTGTGACGACAATAATATTCCCCTATTTTCTACCCCTTTACCTGCCGCGCAGGTGATCGATTATCTGCGTGTCTATCTCTCCAAAAAACTGGCGCCGCAAGTAACCATGCATGGCGTATTTATGGACGTGTTAGGGGTCGGTGTTTTAATTACGGGAGAATCAGGCTTAGGCAAGAGTGAATTAGGTCTGGAGTTGATTTCACGTAGTCATGGTTTGGTAGCCGACGATGCGGTCGAATTTTCGCGCATTGCGCCGAATATGATAGAAGGTCGCTGTCCTCCTATCCTACAAAATTTATTAGAAGTACGAGGATTAGGTCTGCTCGATATCAAAGCAATTTTCGGCGAAACCTCGGTGCGTCGTAAGATGCGCTTAAAATTAATCGTCCATTTGGTTCGTCGTAGCACGCTAGAAGAAAACTATGAACGGCTACCGATAGATTCACAATCCGAAGAAGTTTTAGGTTTACAGATCAAGAAGGTCGTGATTCCCGTGGCCGCCGGTCGGAATATCGCCGTCTTACTCGAAGCAGCAGTTCGCAACACCATCTTGCAACTACGCGGTATCAATACCTTAGAAGAATTCATGGACCGTCAACGTCGCGCCATGGATGAGACGCTAGGATAAGCCCGCATGCGCATTTTATTAATTTCTGGCATTTCGGGTTCTGGCAAATCAGTGGCATTAAATGTCATCGAAGATGCTGGATTTTACTGCGTCGATAATTTGCCGCCTAGTTTACTGCTGGAATTGGTGCGCACATTACAAGTCGAAGGAGTCAAGAGCCTTGCGATTGCGATTGATTCGCGCAGCATACAGCAGCTGCAATCCATACCGACTAACATCCAAAAACTACGCGCCGACGGACATGAATTGAAAGTATTGTTTCTGACATCCAGCTCAGAAACCCTCATCGCTCGTTTTTCAGAAACGCGACGCAGCCATCCGCTATCGCATCATTTGCAACAACAATTACTGGCCAGCGAGCCATTAAGCTTGACCGAGTGCATCGCCAAAGAGCGTGAATTACTTGAGCCTTTGCAGTTTCTTGGGCATGTGATTGACACTTCTTTTTTAAGCGCGAACACCTTACGCAACTGGATCAAAGATGAGATAGGCGTAGAGCAAGCACCACTCATACTGATGTTTGAATCCTTCGCGTTTAAAGTCGGTGTTCCGCTCGATATCGATTTTGTTTTTGATGTGCGCATACTGCCCAATCCGCACTACGACCACGCCTTACGTGCATTGACGGGACGCGACCAAGCGGTCATCAGTTTTCTCGAAGCACAAGCAATGGCGCAAGATCTTTACGCCGACATCCAACATTTTATTGAAAAATGGTTACCCGCATTTAAGCGCGATAACCGCAGCTATCTCACCATAGGCATAGGCTGCACCGGCGGCCAACACCGCTCGGTGTACATGGTCGAGAAGCTGGCAAAACATTTTCAACAAACAGAGAAAGTGTTGATACGCCACCGTCAAACCCATTGCTCTACCGCCGTTTAACAATCGCGGTTAAACGGCAGGGGCCTTCAATTAGGGGCGAAAGACCGATGATGGCGATATAAACCCCTCAACGCAGAGACAAGAAAGCCGTTCAAATTTTGTTTGAACGGCTTTCTTATTTGGCGCGGCACTGATAGCGTGCTAGGTTTTTATTCCATCACCACTTGACGCATTTTTTTCGCAACGAACAGCAGGCTAGCAACAACAATCGCACTACACACCACCAGCGCTATACCGATGGAACTGAGACTAACTAGCTCCCCTTTGAGGACTTGATTCATCATTTGCGTTTGCGCCATGACAGGCACCCAGCCCAGCCACGCTGGTTCTTTGCCCGGATTAAGGATAAAAAACAGCGGTAAAAAAGAGACTGTTAAGCTCAATAATTGATTGCGCACATTGGCCTCTTTAAAGGTCTTACACGTCAACGACAAGGCCACCTGCAAAGCCGCGTTTCCGGCCGTTCGGGCGGCCATCGACCAGA
>CAYXJI010000055.1:0-14616 GCA_964465175.1 uncultured Burkholderiaceae bacterium
TGTGTATAGCGCACGACACCAGCTAGCTCTAATTCCATAATGTGATTGAGGGCCTCAATTGCTGCTTGTTTTTTACTTTCTTCCACGGTATTTCTCCTAGTTGATTTACTCGGTTCATCCTGCGAGCTCAGGTGTTCAATTATTTGAGAATGTCTCAGTTGGTAGCGTATTGTGGGTCAGGCGCTCGGTACTGTAAACATAAAAAGCGCACCGCAGTAGCTGTGGTGCGCTTTTTAGGGCATCGTGCGGCAGATAAAAACCGATTAGTCAGATTGACTTTGGTGAATACTTACCTGCATTTGCTTAGAACAAGACATTAGCACTGAGGTTCAATGTGCGAGGCGTGCCGAGGGTGTAGCGTGCTCCGCTATTGTTCAGCGTATTCACGTAGGCTTTATCCGTTAAGTTTGCTACGTTCAATTGCAAAGATAAATTGCGATTTACTTGGTAGCTCACGACGGCATCGGCGACCCAATTGGCGGCAATATTCGGCATGTTTTGCAAAGCGACATTCGCGGTAGGATCCACCACACGTTTTTGCTCTGAGGTGTAACGCACACCGCCACCGACAGTCAAGTTGGGAAGCACTTTGTAACTACTCCACAAAGTCGCCGTCAAATCCGGTGACCAACGGCTTGCCGCGCCGGCGGCATTATTGCCCGTAGCACCTTGCAAGATCTTGGTCTTCATGGTGGCCGCACCGGCAGTGACTTGCCACTCTGGATTGATTTGTCCCACGAGGCCTAACTCTACACCTTCGACGCGGCGTTTACCAAACTGCGCAAACGTGTTGGTGACGCTATCGACTTGTACGATTTCATTGGTGTTGTCGGTGCGATAAAAAGCGGCTGTCAAGGCTAAAGATTTGTCCAACAAATCCCACTTGGTACCGAATTCTAAGTTAGTGGTTTTTTGTGGGTCGGCATTAGGGCCATTGAGACTATTTGCTGCACTACTCAGCGAAAAGTTCGCACTGCCTGGTGGCGTTAAAGAAGTTGCATACACGCCGTACAAACGACCATTTTTAGCGACTTTGTAAACAGTACCTAATTTCCAACTCAAGAGATCATCACTCTTCGTAACTTTCGCTGGAATCAAGGTACCTACTGGCAGTGTTGGTGCCGTTGTTGCAGTGGACAAACTCACGGTGCGTGATTCAGTGTTATAACGCTCATAGCGCAAACCAGTATTCAATTGCAAAACATAATTCAAATCAATCGCATCAAATGCATACAAAGCAACCGTTTTTGTTTGACCATCTGATGTTGCGCCAGTTCTTACTGGCATCGGCAAACTCACATTCGGATTCGGATTGTATAAATTCCCTTCAGGAATCACAGTACCTGTAGGTACCGCCATGGAGTTAATTGATTGACGTTCCATCAGCAATTCTACACCTGTGGACAAACTATGTTTTACACCAAGTGCTTCAAAACTTCCATTCAGACTAGTTTGATTCGCCACGATTTCATTGCTTTGATCCAACCCCTGACGCAGCCGTCTAACTGTCCAATTATCCTTCCCGCCCATTGCGGTCGGCGTGAATACACCCGTCATGATGCGTTTCATCGACGATTGGCCGTAACGGGTAATGTTACGTAACACCATACTATCGCTCACATCGAATTCAAACTTGGCAGTAGCCATGTCGGCTTCAACTTTTTCAAAATCATGGACACTACCGTAGAAATTCCCACTATCGACTTTAGGCGCATTCAACAATAAGGCATTCGCGTTGTAAAAGCCCTTTAGGCCAACGGTAGGAATACCGCCGTCTGGCACATTGTTTTGACGAATGTGTTGCGAGTAAAAATAGGCACGTGATTTTTGACCTAAGCCAACTGCGATAGACGGCGCGACGCCGTAGCCATTATTTTCGACTTGATCGCGGCCTGCCACGCCACCCGCTTGTTTGAAGACGTTCAAACGGAGCGCGGTAGTGTCGCCCATTTTACGATTGATGTCGGCGGTCACGCGTTTGTTTTTGCCACTATTGATGCTAGCTGTGCCTGTCGTTACGTCATCTAAGATCGCTGCTTTTGATGCCAAATTAATGTAACCCGAAGCCGCACCACGCCCCACATCGGCACCGGCTGGGCCTTTCACCACTTCGACTTGTTCCACGTTAAAAGTATCGCGGGTGATCGCACCTAGATCGCGAACGCCATCAACAAATACGGAAGATTGACTAGCAAAACCACGCATTTGGAAAGTATCTCCTGCTGCCGTATTACCGTTTTCACCCAATTGCATGGTGATACCTGGCGTGTTGCGCAGCGCGTCCATCAAGTTATAAGCACCCTGCTCTTGTAAGAGTTCTTTTTTAATGACGGACACCATTTGCGGCGTTTCCAATAATGGCTTTACCAATTTACTGGAGCTTGAGACTTCCGCCTTGTAAGGAATGTCTTGTGCGCCTTGCACTTTAATTTCGGGCAAAGCGTTTTCTTTTTTACTTTGCGCTTGTGTGCTCTTTTGCACATCGGTTTGTGCTTGCACGGACAAAGGCGCAGCCAAGGCGGCGATGGCGATCAGCGTGTGTTTGAACTGAACCGCGTTTTTTTGATGTTGACGACTACGAATATATGCCACAAAAATTCTCCGGAATGGAAGTTAATAGAATAGAAGAAATAGGAAGGCTGGCTAGAGACATGCGCTTGGAGGTGACGGTGTCTTTGGCTGGCAACAGTATTGGACAAGAAAGAATGCGAATAATAATCGTTCTCATTTTGATTTGCAACAATTAAATGAGAATGATTCCTATTTACTTTGAATTGAAGTTTGTTTAGAATGCGGTGCAAGATCGGCACCTCCCACAAATTGCAGGGCGGGCGAATCCCGCGCCGCCAGCCCAATGAACACCTGAGCAGCGCGGGTTTCACTCGCCTTACGAGATAGCTTATCTTGTTAGAAGTTTGTTTCAGGCCGCTGTTGGATCAAGTCAGGAATGACAGTAAAGAGGCACTGTTAGCACGCGAAGTTTCAAGTTTTAACCATGTAGAAATGAACACGAAATGGGTAAGTAATTCTTAAAACGCTGAGACGCTGAGACACTGATAACACTAAAATAACTGGCTTGACTTACCGCAAATCAAGAATCACAAATAGAAAATCACGAGTCACAGACACACCACTCGCTCACTACGGATCAAACATCATGATGCTGCACATTCCTGGCGTATTAACTTTGGATGAAGTGAATTATTTACGTCAACGCTTGCAAGACACGAACTGGGTCGACGGCAAACAAACCGTGGGCGCGCAAGGCGCCTTGGTGAAGCAAAATCGCCAATTGCCCGAGCAAGCCGAGGTCTCATTGGAGCTAGGGCAAATGGTGTTGGCGGCGATCAAAAAAAATCCCACTTTCTATTCGGCCGCACTGCCCTTGCGCATCGTTCCGCCTTTGTTTAATGCGTATGCGGGTGGTGAACATTATGGTTTGCACGTCGATGGCGCTATTCGTCAAGTACCGAATGCCGATTTCAACTTACGCACCGATGTTTCTTCCACTTTATTTTTATGCGACCCCGATGAATACGAGGGCGGTGAATTAGAAGTGATCGACACTTATGGCGCACATGAAGTGAAGTTACCCGCAGGCGATTTGATTGTGTACCCATCCACCAGCTTGCATCAGGTGAAACCAGTGACGCGCGGCGTGCGGGTTTGTTCATTCTTTTGGACGCAAAGCATGATCCGTGACGATGCACGGCGCAACATGTTGTTTGAGATGGATCAAACGATACAAAGCTTACGTAGCCAAATGGGCGACAGCGCCGAGGTCTTAGGCCTGACGGCGCAGTATCATAATCTGATAAGGATGTGGGCTGAGACTTGAGGCTAAGTGGCATCGCTGATTCGTAACAAAGCGATACAAATCAATTGCGCATTTTTTCCAATTGAGAATCATTCTCAATTAAAATAGTGCAATTCTGTCGACAAACCTTTTAACGATTTTTTAGTATTGATCACGTGACTACCCCTCAACAACAACGCGCTTTTTGGCTGCGGCATTTACACAACTGGCATTGGATCAGCTCAGCGATTTGTTTAATCGCGATGATGTTGTTTGCGGTGACTGGTTTTACCTTAAATCATGCTGGTGATATTGAAGCCAAACCCAAAATCAGTCAAAAGACTGGTCGTGTGCCCGCCAGCCTTTTGCAGCTGTTAAATGCAGAAGTCGCGCAGCGCAGTCAAAAAAACGTCGATACCAGTTTGCCAGCAAGCATGGTGCAATGGCTAGAAGCGCAACATCATCTTGATGCCGCCAACAAAGCCGCCGAATGGTCGCCGGAAGAAATTTACGTGGCGCTACCACGCCCGGGTGGCGATGCTTGGCTGCGGGTGAATTTAGAAGATGGAGCACTCGAATATGAAAAAACGGAACGCGGTGTGATCGCGTATTTAAACGATTTACATAAAGGGCGGAATACCGGAACAGCATGGTCATGGTTCATCGATATTTTCGCCTTAGCATGCCTGATCTTTTGCATCACCGGATTATTTTTACTCAAAATGCATGCCAGCAATCGCCGCCTCACTTGGCCTTTGGTGGTCGCTGGTTTGGTGATACCGATGCTGCTAAGTATTATGTTTATGCATTAGCTTTGCTTTTTTTATTACCAGCCAAATCAGATGTGATCAAACCTCTGCACAGCCAAGATCAACACCAAATCCACACTACACTTACAACTACCACACACAATTTTATCGAGGTCCTTATGCAAAAAATACTTCCCTTCGCAATCGGTACTTTATTAGGCAGTTCGGCTATGGCGGCTGAACTTGTCGTTAAAGTGGAAGTACCGAAACTTCCTGTCGCGGAATACCATCGTCCTTATGTGGCGATTTGGGTAGAGCGTCCAGATCAAAGTTTTGCGGCCAATTTGTCGGTATGGTATGACCTTAAAAAACGCGAAAACGAAGGTGCCAAATGGTTGAAGGATATGCGTCAATGGTGGCGCCGTAGTGGTCGCGATGTGTCCATGCCTATGGACGGCGTCAGCAGTGCGACGCGCATTGTGGGTGAACACGCGCTTAACTTCGCGAGTGACAAAACAGAATTAGCCAAATTGCCTGCGGGTGATTACAACTTATTGGTAGAGGCCGCACGCGAAGGTGGTGGTCGTGAAGTCGTCAAAGTGCCGTTCACTTGGGGCGGCAAAGACGGCAAACTGGCCGCAGTGCAAACAGCGCAAGGCAGTCATGAATTAGGCAAAATTTCAGTCCAAGTTAAACCCTAGTCGCATCCACTTCTGACACCATTTTATTCAAGGAATTTTCCATGAAACTCTTCTCCAATAAAACGCGCCAAAATTTATGTTTGGCCTTAGCAGCTTGCATGCCTTTCTTAGCACCACTCGATGCACTGGCACATCGTCAATTTATCGTACCAACCTCGACCGTAGTTAACGGTAAAGCACCGTGGGTGAGTTTTGATGCAGCGGCAGCGACGGATGTGTTTTTCTTTGACCACGTTGCGTTGAATTTAAACAATCTGGTGATCACTGCCGCCGATGGTTCTAGCATCAAAGCTGAAAATCAAACTACCGGCAAATTGCGCAGCAACTTTGATCTCCGTGCAGACCTGAAGGGCACCTACAAAATCAGCGTGGTCAATGATGGCATCAATGCCAGCTACAAAGAAAATGGCGCGCCAAAACGTTGGCGCGGTACGGCAGAAACCTTTGCCAAAGAGGTGCCGGCCAATGCCGAAGACTTACAAGTGAGCCACAATCAAGGACGCGTGGAAACTTTCGTGACCAATGGCAAACCCAATCTCACTGCATTAAAACCGAGCGGTAAAGGATTGGAATTAAACGCCATCACTCACCCCAATGATTTGGTCAATGGCGACCCAGCCCAATTTCAATTTTTAATTGATGGCAAACCAGCAGCGGGGGTCAAAGTCACCGTGATTGCAGGTGGCATTCGCTATCGTCAAAAACTCGATGAGCAAACATTAACGGCAGATAATGAAGGCAAAGTCAGCATCAAATGGCAAGGTGCTGGTTTGTATTGGATGCAAGCGACTTTGAGCGACAACCAATCCAGTGTTCCTGGCGTCAAAGAACGCCGTGCTAGCTACGTGGCGACTTTAGAAGTCATGCCAGATTAATTCCCCTAGAATCACTGCGCGCCAACAGTAATTACATGAAGGAATAAGGCTAATCCCGCTCAATACAGAGGCGCAGATATCGCAGAACATGTTGTTTGTTTGTCTTTCTCTGCGACCTCTGCGCCTCATGCTTTTGACTTTCGCTGATCGCTTTTTCAACACCATTCAAACACTCATCTCGTGTCCACACCAACCTCCCCCCAACCAGCTTCACCGCAAGTCAATCAAAGACAGGTGTTGTTACCGCTCATCATGCAGCGCCCTGTTGTGCCGCACGCGCGCATGCTGTATCTCGATTTGCGGGGGCTGACGATGGGGACGTATTGGCAGGTTCAATGCTATGTCGATGCCACGCGTGACGTTGAATTTTTACAAGCGAATATTCAAGCCCAGTTGGATCAAGTTGTGACTCAAATGAGTCCTTGGGAAATCGACTCGGCACTCAGCAAATTTAATCGCGCGCCCGCCAATAGTTGGCACGTATTGCCGCAAGCGTTTTTTAAAGTGTTACAACACAGCCTCTTCGTGGCCGAGCAAACACAAGGTGCCTACGATCCCAGCATAGGCCATCTCGCCAATGTATGGGGATTTGGTCATCTAGGCAAAGTCCACGCCATACCCGAAGCGAGCGCAATAGCACAGGCATTACAACGCACACAATGGCGCCGCATCAAACTCGATGCGGCGCTTCACAGTGCCTTCCAAGCGGGAGATATCCAGCTCGATTTATGCTCAACCGCGAAAGGCTTTGGCGTCGATCAAGTTGCGCGTTATTTGCAGCAGCTAGGCATCACCAGCTATCTCGTCGAAGTCGGCGGTGAGCTACGCGGATTGGGATGCAAAGCCGATGGACAACCATGGTGGGTGGCCTTAGAAGAGCTACCAGAATCCGAGTCGCTAGGCTATGTCGTCGCGTTGCATGGCATGTCCATCGCCACCTCGGGCGATTATCGTCGCTACTTCGAGATCGAGGGGCAACGCTTTTCTCACAGCATCGATCCACGCACTGGCTACCCAGTTCAGCACGGTGTCGCCAGTGTCACGGTGCTGCATCCCGAATGTATGATTGCCGATGCCTTAGCTACCGCGATAACAGTCTTAGGACTAGAAGCGGGAATGGCCTATGCCAAAAGCCTTTGCGCCGCCGCCCGTTTTATAGTGCGCGACAACGATGGCCTTAGTGAGCATAGAAGTCCCGCCTTAATTGCCATGCTCGATGATGCTGGCCTCGCCTAAATTGAAATTGAATAAAAAATGCCGCCTCTAAAAAAAGTACCTCTAGTCGGACTCTGCCTCATCATTGCGCTGAGCATTAGCCTGCTCTGCCTTTTTGTACCACTACACGAGCAATTTAAATTCAGTGCCAGTCAGGCTCGCACCGTCAGCGTCACGAGTCACTTGATCAGCTACGGTCTATTTTGTTTTTGGATATTCCTGCGGCATCAAAGTCGGCATCAGCCTAGCCACGCAAATCAGCCACATCAGCCAACAGCCATCCTAATCGTCTACGCCAGCCAAACCGGCTATGCCGAACAGCTAGCCACGCAAACCCAACAAAGCTTGCAACAAGGTGGCTTGCCTACGCAGCTGTGCGACATACAACAACTGACAGCAGAGCTACTACAACAAGCGCGCAAAATACTCTTCATCGTCAGCACCACAGGCGAAGGCGATGCGCCCGACAGTGCCGCCCCATTTTGCCGCACGGTTATGGGACAGGCCATCGCATTGCCGAATTTAAATTACGCGGTACTCGCATTAGGGGATCGTCATTACCAAGCCTTTTGCGCCTTTGGTCATCAACTCGATCATTACTTACATCAACAAGGCGCGCAGCCGCTGTTTGATATCGTCGAAGTCGATAACGGCGATGAGGGCGCACTGCGCCATTGGCAACATCATCTCGGCGTACTCAGCGGTCACACCGAACTCGCCGATTGGCATCAAGCCGACTATGAGACATGGACACTGAGCGAACGTCGCCTCCTCAATCCCGACAGTCTAGGCAATCCGGTGTATCTATTGCGCCTAATCCCACCGCAGGAGAGTCAATGGCAAGCGGGTGACATCGCCGAAATTTTGCCACGCCGCCCTGGCATCATTGACGCTACGAACACCTTACCGCATCGAGAATATTCGATCGCCTCGATTCCACAAGATGGCGCAGTCGAACTCATCGTCAGACAAATGCAACAAGCCGATGGCAGCCTAGGACTAGGTTCAGGCTGGCTCACCCACTACGCCGATCTCGGCAGCAAGATCGAATTACGCCTGCGCAGCAATCGCAGTTTTCACCCACCGAGCAAGGATTGCCCACTGATTTTAATCGGCAACGGCACCGGCATCGCTGGCCTACGCGCCCACCTCAAACACCGCGCCCAATTAGGCCAAACGCAAAACTGGCTCATCTTCGGCGAGCGCCAACGCGCTCACGATTTTTTCTGCCAAACCGAAGTCGAGCAATGGCAAGCCACAGGCATCCTAAGCCAACTCAATCTAGCCTTCTCCCGCGATCAAGCACAACGCCTCTACGTCCAAGATCAATTACGCGAACAAGCCAGCGAACTAAGTGCATGGATTAAAAATGGTGCAGCAATCTACGTCTGCGGCAGCCTACAAGGTATGGCCGGCGGCGTCGATCTCGCGCTGCGGGAAATCTTGGGCGATGCAGTGTTGGAGGCCATGCGTGAAGAGGGGCGGTATCGGCGGGATGTGTATTGAATTTTTGGCGTTGCTCGGTGAATGTCACCAAGAAGATATGCGTTTCTGTTGCCAATTCTTTACCGGCATGTTAACTTTTGCGGTTCCAATTCACTACCAATGAGCAACATCAATGACGCCTCAACAATTCGTCGGTATCGCGGTAAGAATGTTTTCTGTTTGCCTGGCAATCACTTCTATTCCATACCTCTCTGCTATCCCTCAAAAGCTTTTTTCCGCCGACCATGATGTTGGCGCAACGACGTCCATATCAATTGGCGCGGTTTACCTCGTCGCGGCCATCATGGTCTGGTTCTTTCCCATGGTGTTTGCCAACAGGCTCGTACCAAGAACACAATTCGAAAACGGATTCAAGACTCGCCCAAACGAAGTCGCCACAGTTGGCATAGCAATCCTAGGATTATGGAAATTAATTGACGCTACGCCCGACCTCATTTCCTATTTATTTATGGCGCATTTGAACGCCCCTAGCGGCTCGATTTTTTCTAGTTTGGATACAAGAGGAAAAGCCGATATCGCCTTTATTTGCCTGGAGATCGGCATTGCGCTGATTTTTCTATTGAAGGCGCATACGATTGCGAGACTGGTCGTCAAGCAGATACCAGAATGAAGCTCATCATCGCCAGCGACATCCACGGTGTCACCGCGCCTTTACGCGAACTGTTCCAACATTTTGATGATGAGCTCACCTTCCTGTCCCCCTGGGAAACAGAGACGTCGCCTTATCTCAATGAACAAGAAGCCGTTGCGGCCTTTCATACGCAGCATGGTTTAAAGCGCTATCAAGAAAAGATCGCCGACGCGGCAGCCAATTCACCCGCTTTATTACTCGGGTTTAGTGTCGGGGCAACGGCCATGTGGTTGCACATCGCAAGCGAGCAGTGCCATCCTGACAGTCGTGCCTTTCTGTACTATGGCTCGCGCATACGTGATCATCAAGACTGCATTCCTCACTGTCCGACCTCGGTGATTTTTGTTGAGCATGAAGCTTCTTTTCAGCCTGCGAGTATCATTCCCAAGCTCACCCATCCGCACGTGCTTTGCACCATCCTGCAGGGGACGCGGCACGGTTTCATGAATCCGAGTTTAGCGAGTTTTGATCAACAAATTTCGCGAGAACAATTGCACTACCTAAAATTTGCTTGCAAGCATAATTTTGGCTATAGTTGACGCATTAAAAAACTCGCTCAACAGAGAAAACGTATACACTCATTCCCTATCGTTCGCCATTTGGGACCCACTAGCCGCATCATGACAGCACTTAAATATACCCTGATCGTGGCTAGCTTATTACTTTCGAACCTGGGCGTTTGGGCGCAAGAAAAATCCTCACCCAAACTTTCTTCCAATTCCGCACCCAGCTTGTCGCTGTATTGCGAAGACGACAAACCCCTGCAATTTTTTGACGAACATAAGAAGCTGACAGGATTGACGGTCGAGGTTGTACAAGAAATCCAGCGCCGGATCGGCAACAAAGATAAGATACAAGTTGTCCCGTGGTCACGCGGCATGGATAAGCTCAACAAAGAGCCCAACACCTTTTTGTTCACCATGGCGCGCACGCCCGAAAGAGAACATCTGTATCAATGGATAGGCCCCATACTTTTTATTGAGTATGGTCTCTACGTGAAGGCTGACTCGACTATAAAAATCAATAGTCTAGCCGAGGCCAAAACCATCGGCCTAATTGGTGTCTATCGCAATGATATCCGCGACCAAACGCTGAGCCGCTTGGGCTTCACCAATCTTGACCGTGCCAGCTCTGCCGCCTCCAATTTTAAGAAACTGATGATAGGTAGAATCGCAGCCTACGCTGACGCAAAAAAAGGCGTGAGCATCACCGCCGATACCGCGGGCTATCATGTGAACGACGTCAAACTCGTCTATGATTTATTTAAAAGCCCTTTGTATATTGCGGTGTCAAAAGATACCGACTCCGCCATCGTCAGCCTTTGGAACAGCCGCTTAGAGGACATGAAAAAAGACAAGAGTTTTCTGAATCTACTAAAAAAATATAACGAACAATAAAGCACTAAAATTCAACATCAAAATAGCTATGACATCATTTTTAGAGAATGGCTTTGAGATCATCGACGATTTCATTTCTGCGCACTGGTTGCAAGCGATTTTGGACGAGATCGAGCGATCCGATTCTATGCAAAACAATACTGGTGTTCGCCATATTCATAAAAAATCGCCCGTGATTGCAGACTATCTTGGCAGTCGTGAGTTTCAGGAAAAATCTCACCGCATTTTGCCAACAGGCGCCGTATTAGTTAGGGCGATTCTGTTCAACAAAACCGCCGAGTCCAATTGGTATGTGACTTGGCATCAAGATAAAACCGTGGCGGTCTCTCAACAATTTGAGGCGCCAGACTGGCGTGCTTGGAGTGTCAAAGAAGGCAGCTTGCACGTGCAGCCACCCCTGTCAGTTTTAGAGCAAATGGTCACCATACGCGTGCATCTGGATGCGACACCGAAAGAAAATGCTTGCCTCAAAGTGATCCCTGACAGCCACAAATTGGGCCTATTGACACCAGAACAAATCAACGAGCTCGTGGCGAGTAAGGAAGTGCATTACTGTGAAGCAGACAAAGCTGCGGCACTCATTATGCGCCCCCATTTACTCCATGCATCCAGTAAAAGTATCATCTCCAGCAAGCGTCGTGTTTTACATTTTGAGTTTAGCAATTGGCGCTTACCAGAAGGTGTTTTTTGGGAATAGTTTTGCCACCGATCGTTCACCACCACACCAAACGGGAGCCTATTCTGAACCTACTGACAGTCTTAAAACGCCTAGCCGCAATCAGTTTGATGCTCGCTTTTTTTCTACCTTTGTCGCAATGTTCAACAAAGGAAACAAACCTCAACGAGAAAACGATTTCGCAGCTTGTGCAAGCAGCAAAGTCGACGTCAAGCGATGGCATCGTTTATGCATACCGCGCCGATAAAGACGGTGCGCTGTTTACCCTGCTCAATGGTTTCGCTTTCATCTGGCCGCTGCTCTTTAGCCTACTCGCTTTTGTGCGACCCACAGTTGAACAAAATTTGTCAGTACGTCTTAGTGAGCTGGTTTTATGCGTCGGATCGGCACTTATTTTGCTACGCCTAACGATGGTTGGCGAGCTACTTAGTGGCGGCTACCTGGCTTGGTGTGCCTTAGCCATTTACGCTACGATCACACTAGTTAGTTTTATCGCGCGTGTGCGCCTGACGTGGCAAGTGCCAGCGTAAAGCGCGTATCGTCTTTTCCTCTCCTATTAAATTCAGATTTTTGAATACGAGAAAGACGCGGCACCGCGTCGGCTGGAAGCATAGCTGGTGAAGAATATTCCTAGAATCAGCTTTTTTTTGCTAGGATGCTGCGCTTACTGACAAGTATGCCTTGTTGACTCTCACTCCCACTCTGCGGCTTCCTTTATTATGCTACGTGAAAAATTGTTCCTCAGTATCGTCTTTTTAGTATTATCGATGGTGTCCGGTTTGGCCTGTTTGCCGCTTTTCGGATTGTTCGTGCGCAATCTGGCGCTGGCGACACAACTTGGCACAGGCTTACTGCTAGTCTTACCTTTAATCAGCCTTGGCTTGTTGTGGCGTGCCAATCCGGCATCGTCCTATGACTTGCGACGTTACAGTTTTTTGTCTTGGGCCTGCGTCTTGATGACGATCGCTGCGACCAAGTTAGTCTTAGTGAAAGAGCACGCAGACTCGCTTAGTATGATTATGATGCTGGGTTGCGTTTGTCTTGCCATCAGTTTTCACGCGCGCAACAAAGCGAGGAAGCATCAATTAAAGCAGAGCGCTACAGCCCAAGTCGGCGGCTAATTCCCTGCGGCGCAAGGCATGACGTCAAGTCCAGACGAAAAAGTCTCAGAATGAGACAGGCCGCACTAAACATCGGGTTTTTTTCGCCCCTGTAGTTTAGATGCGGCCTAATTCGGCTATCATTTCTCCGTGTTTGCAAGCTTCAACTTGGATTTTCATTGGGCGTCTCTGCGACGCTATTGGAAGTCTGGGTTCAATATGGCTAATTGCTACCGGAGCATTTCCATGGAAATGAAAGTCTTAGTCATCGATGACTCACAGATGAATGTGACGCTCCTATGTCGCCTGCTCGAAAAATTGAATGACTGTACTTCCCTCAGTTTCCTAGATCCCAATGCGGCACTCGCATGGTGCGAAGAGCAAACTCCCGATGTAGTTTTGGTCGACTACATGATGCCGTTGATGAATGGAATCGAGTTTATTCGATATTTTCGGCAAATCTCAGCTTGTCACGATATTCCGGTTTTAATGATCACCGCCAACGACGAAGTGGCACTGCGCTACAAAGCACTCGAAGTGGGCGCCAATGATTTCCTAATCAAGCCAGTCGACAAAATAGAGTTCTTAGCACGCACTAAAAACATGTTGGCGTTACGGCGCAACCAACGTTTCCTAGAAGACCGAGCAGCGTGGCTAGATGCAGAGGTACGAAAAGCAACCTTGGAAATTCGTGAACGAGAACAAGAAACTATCTTACGCTTATGCAAAGCGGCCGATTCACGTGATCCAGAAACCGGCGCCCATATTGTTCGCATGGCTAACTACTCGCGGCTCATTGCCGAACAACTTAACCTAGCTTTGCCGCTACAACAAATGCTACTCGAAGCGGCTCCCATGCATGACATCGGCAAAGTTGGCATCCCAGATCACATCTTGCTCAAGCCTGGAAAACTAAGCGAGGCAGAATTTTCCATCATGAAAACCCACGCCAGCCTTGGCTATCAAATTCTCGCGGGAAGTGCATCGGAAACCTTGCAAATGGGGGCCTTAATCGCGCAATCACATCACGAAAAATTCGATGGTAGCGGTTATCCTCAGGGCTTGATCGGTGCGGATATTCCCTTAGCAGCGAGGATCGTTGCGGTGGCAGATGTATTCGATGCCTTAACTTCAGAACGTCCTTACAAACAAGCTTGGGAGATCGAACGCGCTGTCGCTTTTCTCAAGGAAGGCAGTGGTCAACATTTTGATCCGCAATGCGTGGAGGCGTTTTTAACTCAATTCCCTCAAGTATTGGCGATTAAAGAGCGGTATAAAGAAGACCAAGACCACAGCAAAACTTTTGGTTCGTATTGAGTTTTATTCGACTTATTCAACTAAGCCAGCTAATACATCAGGATCTACTAAAAACAAGGAACGATCATGGACATCATGCAATTAGTGCTAAGAGATCTCGACTCCGATTTGCTCAAACTGGCCGACTTGACGGCGATTACGCCACAGCTAGTATTGGTATTTGGCTGTACCGAACATTTCGCCAATCCCCTATTAGCATCGGCACTCGAAAAATACTTCCCACAGGCGCAACGGGTGGGTTGCAGCACTGCAGGCGAAATAGCGCCCGACGGTGTCCTTAACCACACAACGGTGGTGACTGCGCTTCGCTTTACTTCCTCGCGATTCCAAGTTGCAACGGCAAGCATTGATGGCATGGCAAGCTCATTCGCGGCGGGCGCATCGCTCGCAGCCCAATTACAAAATAGCGAACCCAAAGCAGTCATCGTTTTAGGTCAAGGCGTCAACATCAACGGCAGTGCGATGATAGAAGGTATCGTCAGTCAATTAGGGACTTCACTGCCCATCACCGGAGGACTAGCAGGAGACAACGGCGCCTTTAGCAAAACCTATACGTTGTCCAACGCTGGCGTATCGACTTCCGAGATCGTCGGCATCGCCTTGTGTGGAGACAATTTAATATTCTCGCATGGTAGCTTTGGCGGCTGGAAAGC
>CAYXJI010000056.1:0-3425 GCA_964465175.1 uncultured Burkholderiaceae bacterium
CTATTTATTTTAGTTAGCCCCAGAAAGAATGTATGTCAACTGTACCCGCCTGCCCAGTTTGTGGTTTAGAAAATACCTACCCCGATGGTGAAAATTATATGTGCGCCGATTGCGGCCACGAGTGGCCTATACAAGCTGCCGCCGAAGTCAGCGATGAACGCATTGTCAAAGATTCCAATGGCAATGTGCTATAGGATGGTGATGCTGTTGTGTTGATCAAAGACCTCAAAGTCAAGGGCTCATCGACGACCTTAAAGCAAGGCACCAAGGTAAAAAGTATACGTCTAGTGGGTGGCGACCATGAAGTCGACTGCAAGATGGATGCAGGTAACTTTATGCTGAAAGCTTGCTATTTAAAGAAAGTCTAAGCACCCCTTTAGACTTCCTTAGCGCTACGCATTATCCGCTGGTGCCGCTGGTGCAACTGGTACAGGTAAGACCAAACCAGTTGCACTGGAAATCGCCTTCCAGATCACACCCACTACGGCATTCCAGACTTTTTCTATGGTCACCATGATCAGACCTCGCAAGGTCTTCACGAAACTCAGGGTCATATCTTCGATACTATCCAAGAAAAAATCTTTGGTTTCTGGCGTGATTTGTCCCGTGCTAATACCTACCGCCACAAATTCTGATTGCTTTGCAATGGCCTCGACCTGACGCTCAGAGAAGCCACGAAAAGTACTGACATCGGTATTGAGCACGCCAGTCGCAGCGGCCTTCATGTCTAACATCAATTGATCCACATCGAATGCCATGCGAGTACTCCTTCAAATGTTATGTGGCAGCATCAAAAACTCATTCAAAGCGCCGATTCAGCGCTGTAAAAAATTCTCATACGTGATCGCTTGATCAAAATAAATACTGGCTTGCCCCTTAAAGGCAAGCACCTCATACGCAGTCACCCCTTGCTTCTGATCGATATCGCGCATCTTGCTGAAGGTCACTGCAATTTGCTGTATCGCATGGGTGCTTGGCGGTGTCGCATCATCGTCGCTCAAGGCGGTGGCACCACGTTTTTCTAAAAATCGATTAATGCTATCGGTCACCTTATTTTTCGGCAGCGGCCGCGCACCAGCGGCTAAGGCCAGCGCATCTAGGCGACCGATCAGGCTTGCATAACGATCCGCTCGCGTTCCAAAATCCTGCGCTTTACTACCGGAGGACATGGAAGCGAATAAAGTCATCGCATCAATACTGGTCGAGTTCAAACCATCCACCACATTCTTATCGTAAGTCGGTGCCAATTGCGTGGCACAGCCAACTAACAATAACAGTTGTAGCAGAAAGATTTTTTGCCAAAGCTGGAATGCGCGTCGCATGATGGTTCCTCGTTACACTTAATGGATGGAAATTAAAAAATAGAAAGATACTACGATATTCAAGCCTCTTTTACCATACGACGCTCAGCAATCTGCGGCAAAATCCGACTCAAGCAGAACGATGCTGACGCAAGAGGTGCAAGGCGATTGCGGCCAAGACGAAGCCCATGAAATATCTTTGCACCTGCAGCCACCTTTTATTGACTGCGAACCAAGCCGCCATACTTCCCGCAGAAAACATAATCAGCAAATTCATACCTCCAGCAATAAAAGTTTGTATGCCGCCCAATAAAAAACTTTGGAACAAAACGGAGCCACCTTCAGGCTGTATAAATTGGGGCAGCACCGACATATAAAACACGGCGACTTTTGGGTTCAAGGCATTGGTTAAAAAACCCATCATAAATAATTTACGCGGCGTTTCATCGGGCATACTTTGCGGCTCCAATGGAGAACGTGCACCGGGACGTAGGGCTTGCCATGCCAACCACAGCAAGTACAAGGCGCCTAGATACTTCAATATCTCGTAAGCCATAGGGATGGCCATAAACAAGGCTGTCAAACCTATGGCGGCCGAACACACATGCACGGCAAAACCACACACCACGCCCAGCCAAGAAATAAAGCCAGCACGCGTGCCTTGGCAAATTGAACGTGATATCAGGTAGATCATATTGGGTCCCGGTGTGATCGCCATTAACAGCGACGCACCAGCGAAAATCCAGAGCGCTTGATTAGACATAAAGATTAAATAGGATAGAGCGCATATTGACGAAGGCCGACGCGCCTTAAGCGGCGGCGTTCGTCGCTTGCCTTAACATGGCCGCGACTTCGTCACGATTACTTGGTTTATTTAAGCAGGCATCGAAACCCGCTTGCAAATACACAGCGCAGCTTTGCGCGTCATCATTGCCGGAATAGGCGATGATAAAACTTGGCGTTTGGTTTGCTTCTAGTTGGTAGTGACGTATGTGTTGCAAGGCCTCTAAACCGCCCATAATCGGCATCTCTAAATCCATGATGATCACATCGGGGCGCCTTGCCATCACGTACTCCAAAGCGACTCGACCATTAATCGCCAACGCCAATTGATAGCTATCACTGGAGATACTCTCCCCCATCACCATCAAATTAAAATCATCGTCATCCACCAAGAGCACGGTGTAGGACGGTACCGAAACAGCCACGTCTTGCACAGGAATCAAGGCATGCGCGCCGACTTCGCTTGCTTCGCGTGCTGAATGCGGTGCTTGCGCGGACTTGAGCGACAGACATAGGCTGGTGCCTTCAAGCTCAGAAGTGCGCATGCTCAGATCACCGCCCTGCACCGTCGCCAACAGATAGGAGGAATAGGTACCGAGGCCAGTACCACCGCTCTTGCCCGATGTCGCATATTTTTCAAAAAAATGCTCACGCAATTCCGCTGGCACCACGCCTTGATTGTGTATGCATAGCTGTACTTCCTCTTCATCGCTATCATTATTAGCCTGGCACACCGTGATTTGCACCTCAGTATGTTCAGGTGCGGCTTCCACCGCATTCTTAATCAGATTGCCCAAGATGGAATAACACAAAGAATCATCCGCCGCGACATACACAGGATGGTCTAGGGCGGGGCTTTTTAAATTAACGAATTTGGACATCGCTTGCGCGCGCAAACCCATCGTTACCGTGGCGGCGATCGCGACGATATCCACCGTCATCGGACGAAATACGTAACTACCACTTTCCATACGAAATAGGTCTAAAGACAAATTCACCATACTGATCGCGCGGTTGGATGCGCTCTCTATCATGGCGAGGATTTCTTCTTGATACGGCGTCAAATCACGCTCAGCGCGCAATAAGGCTGGGGCGGCCGCAATACTCGCCAAGGGTGTTTTCAGGTCATGTCTAGCGATTCTTTCGACGTCTTCTAAGGAGAGCAATGCTTGTTGCAAGGCCTGATTTTTTTCATCCAATTCGTGGGTTCGCTGCGCGACTCTTTGCTCAAGCAAACGTTCTGATTCTTGCACTTGGCTTAGCATCGTCGCCAACTCGGTGTTGAGGAGTTTGAGCTGCTCATTTTGTACTGACAAGGTACGCTCATGTTCATAGGCCAAA
>CAYXJI010000056.1:3435-14497 GCA_964465175.1 uncultured Burkholderiaceae bacterium
GATTTGACGGTCAAGATGATGTCGTCTTGATTGAAGGGTTTTTCGAGAAAACGGTAGAGGTTGGCTTGATTAATGACTTTTTTCACACCATCAAAATCGCTTTGCCCCGTCAACATGATGGTGATGGTTTTTGGACTGAGTTGGTGCAATTGAATCAATAAATCATCACCGCGCATGCCTGGCATGATGAAATCGGAGATGACGATACTGAGATGCTGCCCTTGTTGTTCCAAATCCTGCAACAACTCTAGAGCCTCGGCGCCGCTCTCGGCAATTTCGATAGAAAGATCGTTGCCCAAAGCGTGCGTCAGCAAGGTGCGTAAAGCAACAAGTACCGTCGTGTCATCGTCGACACATAAAATAATTCCACTGTCTATCATAGGCGGCAGTTGACTGAAATAAATTGTACTAAAGCATAAAAAATCGCCATCCCAGTATTGCCGAATTCTGCGCGATTCGCAAGCTAGCATGTCCCCAAAGTGGTCGGATTGCCTCATTATTGCTGGAAGCCATCTCGACAGCATCGAAGGAAGCTTGACCCCTCTGGCTTTACATTGCTAAATGACCACACACCACCCGCAGTTTTCTGTGCCGATGTTACTATGCAAACTTACCCGCCCGCAGTTTACCGAGCCACACAGCAATGTCTATTTCCTTCACCTTGCGCGCCCCCATCACTAGCCTTGTTAACGTACTTGGCGCAGGTGCCATCCTGCGCATATGTCGACGTATTTGCCTACCGATGGTTGTCATTGTCATCTTCCTGTTTAGCCTGTTTTTTGGCCTCAATAGCGGGGCATCCGCACTCACTGCCGCTCAATTGAATTCCAGCCAATCAAGCGCTGCGAAATTCCCCGCCGACGATAAGACTTTACTCGCCAACAGAGATTTTTCTTTTGCCCAACCTTACTTCGAACGCATAGGCAACGAAGATTCTTTGCCGATGAATATCGTCACAGCACTGGCACAAGATCGCCAAGGTTTTATTTGGATCGGCACGCAAGGCGGTTTAGTGCGTTATGACGGCTATCGTTTCGAAAAATTCAACCACAATCCGCGCAATCCCGATTCGATTTCAGGTGATTATGTCAAGAGTCTGTGGGCCGCACCGGATGGCAAAGTGTGGGTGGGGAGTTTGAGTAGTGGCATCTCGATTTTCGATGCCGACACGGGAAAATTTTCGCCTTTACGCTTTGGTGCCGATGGCAAGCAAGCTTTCGATGTGGGCGCAATCCAAAATATCGTGGGCGATGCCCAAGGTGGTGTATGGATAATGGGATCGGATCAAGGCTTAGTGTATTTAAGTCCCGACCGTCAACGCGCGACTTTCTATAAACATAAAGCGCATGACCCGACTAGTTTATTGGATGACAAAGTGCGTAGTATCTATCTCGATCGGCAAGAAAATTTGTGGATAGGGACGAACAATGGCTTACAAAGGCTGAAGAAAAATAGCACGAATTTTGAGTTAGTCGCGAGCCACGCGCCGACCGCCATGGCGGAGACAGACTCCTTAATGGGACATGAAATTCGCAGCATCTTTCAAGCCAGAGATGGCAAAGTTTGGTTGGGTTTCGCCAAAAATGGCGCGGCATGGATAGACCCTGTAAGCTTGCAATTACATCGAGTAAAGTTAGACAATTTGGGATTAAATAGCTTGGGCGACAGTGTCATCGACATCATCACCCAAGTCCGCCCAGAAGAAGTCTGGCTCTCTCGCTATGGTTATGGCATCTACGTGATGGACGCGACGACGGGCGAGCTAAAGCATCGTATACGCAATGATGCAGCGGTGCCAGGCAGTTTGGCCTTTGACCAAATTGGCGCCATGTTATTCGACCGTTCCGGCATGTTGTGGATAGGTTCTTGGGGCGGCGGTTTACAGCGCTATGGCATCCAGCAAGAAGCTGTGCGCATGTTAAGGCACAGTCCCAATCGCAATAATGGCTTGAGTCGCGCCAACGTGCGCAGCATGCTGGAGACCAGCGATGGTCGCCTCTTAATCGGCTCCGATGGCAACGGAATTGATATTTTTGATCGAAAATTAGGACTAATCGGTGGCTATCGCAGCGACAACAGCAAACCCGAGACAACCATTGCGGCCGCTGTGTTGGCGCTGAGCCAAACCGCCGACCTCAGCATTTGGGCAGGCACCCGACAATCCGGCTTACAAAAACTCGCTGCCGGTAAAAATGAATGGCAAACCTACGCGACCGAACAAGGTTTGCCTAGCAATCAAATTCGTAGTTTGTACACCAGTAAAAATAATGGGCTGTGGGTTGGCACCACGCAAGGCGTTGCCTTGTGGCGCGCCGAACAGCAAAAATTTATCCGCTTTAGCGATGCGTCTGGCGTTGCCATGAACAGTTACGTGACTTCATTCGCAGAAGACGCGCAAGCACGTATTTGGATAGGAAGTGAATCCGGATTATGGCTGTATCAACCGGGTGCTCAGCACCTACAACAGATACTGCACGATACTCAAATCAATGACAGTTTAAGCTCCAACGAGGTTAACGGCTTGCTAATCGATCGTCAGGGGCAATTGTGGGTCGATACCGCGCAGGGCTTTGACCGACTCATCAGTTGGGACGGCAAGAACGCTCAATTTGAACACATCAGCGATCAGCTCGGTCGTCCCGGACTGTATTTTGGTGCCAATTTACTCGAAGACCCGCTGGGACGCATTTGGACACAATGGTTTATGTACGATCCCAAAACCAAGCGCCTCAGCGAATTATCCAAATCCAACGGCGTCGATATCGGTACTGCATGGGTGGGCTCTTTCTTACGCACGCGCGATGGTTTATTTCTGTATGGCGGCACGCAAGGCGTGGCGGTGATACGACCCGAATTATTTCAGACCTGGTCGTATCAACCGCCGGTGGTGACGACTGGACTTAAAATCAACGGTATCGAACAGGCTATGGGCTTACTTCAGCATGGCTTACAACTCCATCCTGAACAACGCCATTTTGAAATCGAAGTTGCCGCCCTCGATTATCTCGCACCACAGAAAAATCGCTATGCCTATCGCCTGCTGGGCTACCAAAACGAATGGATAGAAACTGATGCGACGCATAGAAATATCAGCTACGGCAATCTCTGGCCAGGCGACTACAGCTTGCAAGTGAAGGGCAGCAATCGGCAAGGCGATTGGAGTCCGCTAACACTCTCGGTCGCCATCAAAGTACTGCCCGCTTTTTGGCAAACCTCATGGTTCATGACGCTGTGCGTCTTGTTGACAATTAGTTTGATCTATACCTTGTACCGTTGGCGTCTAGCGCGAGTGAAGGAAGAGAAGCGCAATTTACAAAATTTAGTCTCCGCCCGAACCGAAGATATTTTGCAACTAGCCGAAGCCGGACAAGGCTTAACGGCCAGCTTGGACACCGAACAGACCTTTGAAAAAATTCATAAACAAGTCTCAGCACGCTTAGATGCTCATGTTTTTGGCATCGCGTTTTGCGACAACAGCGATCAGCCCGACGCCTTAATCGAGCTGGATTATTTGGTGGAGGACGGCGCTCGTCAACCCGCCATTCAATACACCCTCAACGAAGAAACCACTCCTGCGGTCTGGTGCGTGGATCAAAAGCGCGAGCTAGTAACGGCGACTCGCGCAGAATTATTACAATTTATTGGCAGTATCCCGCCTCTAAAATATGGGCAGCCTATGGAATCCATTATCTATCTACCGCTCTTGGTCGAGGCAAAAGTGATAGGCTGCATGACCGTGCAAAGTCCGCGTCCACACGCCTACACCCAAGATCAATTAGAATTCTTGCGCGCTTTGGCTAGCTATGTTGCCATCGCCGTCGCCAACTCACAATCCCATCGCCATTTGTTAGACGCACAAAGACAATTGGCACAACAAGAAAAAATGGCCTCACTAGGTCAACTCGTGGCAAATGTCGCGCACGAAATCAATACCCCGATAGGCGCGATCAAATCGAGTGGTAATAACATTTCTAATGCACTCGACATGGCCATGCACGAGCTAGCCGACTTAATGTCCACTCTCGATCAAGCAGCGCGCGATCTCTTTATGGCCTTAATCGCCCAAGCCAAAAAACCGCAGCATCTCTTCAATACGCGAGAAGAGCGCCAACTCATTCTAGCGGCCAGCGAAGCATTAAAACAAGTTGGATTAAGTGATGCGCGTAACAAAGCAAAAGTCTTGGTGCAACTGCGCGCACAAGAACAGCTAGCGCAATTCCTACCGCTACTCCAACACCCAGAATCAGATCGCATATTGCAAGCGGCTAGCTCCATCGCCGCCATCGTCCATAGCGCAGAAAATATACAAGTCGCGGTCGACCGCGTTTCAAAAATTGTCTTCGCATTCAGATCGTTCAGCCGCATCGGCAATAGCAATGAAAAAACCCTGACCAATCTACGCGACGGCATGGAAACCGTGCTCACCCTCTATCAAAACAAAATCAACCAAGGCACCGAACTCATCTGCCAATTCGATGAAATCCCCGCACTACTATGCTGGCCAGATGAGCTAGTACAAGTCTGGGTCAATTTAATTCATAACGCACTACAAGCCATGAATTACCAAGGCCGCCTCACCATCAGCATACAAAAAATCGAGAACGCGGCCGTCATCAGCGTCAGCGATACCGGTGCGGGGATACCCGAGGCGATACGTTCCAAAATTTTTGACGTTTTCTTCACCACCAAACCTGTTGGCGAAGGCAGTGGTCTGGGTTTAGACATCGTCAAAAGAATCATCAACAAACATCGAGGCACCATCAGCTTTGAGAGTGAAACGGGAAAAGGGACGACGTTCGTGGTTAGTTTGCCGTATGAGGTGTAAGGCGAATAGTGGCGTCATCGGTTTTCAGCGCTAGATAGAAAGAGCCCGCATCAGGTAAAATCCAGCCTATTTGTCTTTTGCCCATCCACGCCCTCATACGCATTACAGCCCATGTCTCAATTCGATCACCTAGCCCCTGAAGATTTTCCTTTTTTGTATGCACTCGCCCTATTCGATGCGCCTTTAAGTCAGGCTGCGATGCTGGAGCTTTTGCTGATGCGGCGGGAGTCTATTGGCAAGGCGGGTGAGATTCCTGGGATTTTGACGGTGCGCGATTATCTGGCGCGTTTGCATGAGCAACAGTTGGTGCTACCGGTTAGCGGCAAAGGCTATGGCTTGGCAGAGGATTTACAGATGCCGATCTTGCTGCATTTAAGGCAGCATGGCGATCTCCACAGTTGGGTCAATTGTGTACGTCAGCTACTCACAAAAAGAAAAGAATACGATAATTGGAAAGCAAAAAATGCCGCCTTTTGCCGCCGTGAAATTCTGTTTTCTTTGTTGACCGATGATGCTGTGGGAATGGCCAATTGGCGTGATGAATTTTTTAATGCCAAAAGCGAAGATAGAACCAGCTTAGGAGAAATTCTATTCCGCAGCGCGTCAGGTGAAGCGATCTTTTCAGGTTTTAACAAAATTGCGCAAGCATCCCTGCTATCTGACCTCTTTTTTGATGCCAATTGGAACATCATTGATGTGCGAAGAGCCTATGATTACACCCGTCTGCATTTGAAAGAGTTCAGTTTAGGCATAGCTCTGGTATTGGAACAATTCGCCTGGCAATGCTTACTGCGTGGCGAATTTGAAGTATTGGATGAAATAGCAAAATTCTGTCCAGAGTCTGATCAAGCAAGCTATCAATTCATACTCGCGATCAAGAAAAATGACTATGCAAAGGCCATCGTGCTGAGTGAACACATCGTCAAACAAATCAAGCTAAAAACAGGCAAACGCAAAGTACATCTGAGTGATTTGACAGGACTACTATACACCGTGAGCCTGCTGGCCTGCGATGCACCGGAACATAGAAAAAAACTGAAAGAACATGTCGATGAGGGCATCAAACAAAACGATGCCTTCAGCTATTATCTGTTGGAGGCACTAAGCAATCATTTGAGCCATGGTGTCGCCCTGCAAGCCAAACGTTATGTATTGCATCGTCAATTGAGCGCAGAAACCCTGTTCGAAGGATTAGCACTGTTCTGGGAAGATCAGATGCAACGTGAAGATGCCCATGGCCGCTTGCAAGTGGCATACCAACTGTATCAACAGCACGGCTATTATTGGCTGGCGGCAGAAACCGATGCCCTCTTGGTGCAACAATTTGGCGACAGCCCGCAGTTCGGCAACTGGCATCAAGAGCGGCAAATGCAGCCCTTGTTGGCGGCCTTCAAAAAAGAAGAAAGCTGGCAACGTGCGCTACAAGCTTTGTCGAATTTAAACATCGCAGAACCCAGCGATTCTAAAAAAACCAGCGCGGATACTCGACTCGCTTGGATGCTGAGCTTGCTGCGTGACGATGCGCAACTCGAACCACGGGAACAGAAAGCCAGCGCCAAAGGCGTATGGGGTAAAGGCCGTCCCGTGGCCTTAAAACGCTTGTCAGAAGAAGATGAGGCACTGTCTTATTTAAGCCCACAAGATAAAAAAATAGCGAGCTGCATACGCAAGACTTACGCTGGCTATTACGGCGGTAGCGAGTACCAACTCGACGTGGAGCGCGCCTTACCGCTACTGCTCAATCACCCACATGTTTATTGGAGCGATGCGCCCGACACGCGCGTGGAGATCACCAAAGGCGAAATTAGCCTACTCCTGAAAGAGAAAAATCAACAAATCAGCCTGCAATTAGAACCCGCGCTGCAACAGGATCAAGCCTATCTGATACGCAAAGAGACGCCAACCCGACTCCAGCTATTTAGCTCCAGTCCCGAGATCAAACAAATCGCCGGCATTTTAGGCACAGGCTTGACCGTGCCAAGTGCTGCTAAAGCGCAATTGGTGGACGTGATCGCCGCGATTGCCCCACATCTGTCTATCCATTCCGACCTGCCCGAATTAGCGCAGCACATGCACACCGTCGCCGCTGACGCTACGCTGTTTGCGCATTTACTGCCCTTGAAACAAGGTTTGCGCGTACAAATTTTAGTGCGTCCTTTAGCTGAATCTGGCTGGTTCACGCCGGGTAAAGGCGCCGCTCATGTACTCGGCGAACACGACGGCAAACCGGTACAAGCCAGCCGCGATCTCGAACAAGAGAAGAGCGCCTTACAGACTTTACTAAAAAATTGCCCCGCATTTGCAGAAGCAGAAGAAAGCAATAATGAATGGCAGTGGCAAGAACCAGAGCAATGTCTAGAATTATTAACGCAACTCAAAGCCATACCGGAAGCGCAATTGCAATTAGTCTGGCCGGAAGGCGAACGCTTCCGTCTGCAAGGTCAACGTGGTCTCGGCAATCTGCGCCTGTCGATCAAAAAACAAGGCGAATGGTTTGTCGCTGGCGGTGAAATCAGTCTGGATGACGGCAGAGTGTTGGCACTACGCGAACTATTACAAATGGCGGCGACTAGCCAAGGTCGATTCTTAAAATTAGGGGATAACGAGTTTCTCGCTTTAACCGATGCTTTCCGTAAACGCTTGGACGAATTACGCCTATTCGGCGATTTGAACGGCAAAGACGGCGTTCGACTTAATCCATTAGCGGCCGCCGCGATGACCGAGTTAGCCGCCGAGGCCGGCGAATTAAAAGCCGATCAGGCTTGGCGCGAGCAAGTTAGCAAACTCGACGCACTGGCGAACTTCATGCCGCAAGTGCCATCGACCTTACAAGCACAACTGCGCGATTATCAATTCGAAGGTTTTCAGTGGCTGGCTCGCTTGGCGCATTGGGGCGTCGGAGCCTGTCTCGCCGATGATATGGGCTTGGGCAAGACCGTTCAAACTTTAGCACTCTTAATCGACCGCGCACCACAAGGCCCGGCCTTGGTCGTTGCACCGATCTCGGTGGCGATGAATTGGCAATCCGAGGTCGCTCGCTTCGCCCCCACCTTGCGTGTACGCGCCTATCAGCAGCAACGCTCGCTAGAAGATTTAAGCGCTTTTGATATCGTCATCGCCAGCTATGGCATGTTGCAACAAGATGCCGCAGCCTTCGCCGAAATTCATTGGCATAGCGTAGTGTTAGATGAGGCGCAAGTCATCAAAAACGCGGCCACCAAACGCAGTCAAGCCGCGATGGGATTGCACGCCGATTTTAAAATGATCGCCAGCGGCACGCCCATAGAAAACCATTTAGGTGAATTGTGGAACCTATTCCGCTTCATTAATCCTGGTTTATTAGGCTCCAAAGAAAGCTTCGCCGAACGTTTTGCCTACCCAATAGAAAAAGGTGACAAAGTCGCACGTGCCAATCTCAAAAAATTAATCCAAGCCTTCATCCTACGCCGCACCAAAACACAAGTATTGAATGAATTACCAGCCCGCACCGAGATCAATCTGCAAGTCGAACTCAGTGATGAAGAACGCCATCTGTACGAAGCACTGCGCCAAGAAGCAATGGATAAAATCAGTCAAGCCGACCCGAGCTCGGGACAAGCCATGCAAGTGCTGGCCGAGATCACCAAACTCCGTCGCTTCTGCTGCCACCCCAAATTGGTCATGAAAAACGCAAAGATCAGCGGCAGCAAACTCAGCGTATTGCAAAGCACGGTAGAAGAACTACTAGAGAACCGCCATAAAGCGCTGGTGTTTAGCCAATTCGTCGATCACTTAGCTTTAGTTCGCGAGTGGCTAGACGAACAAGGCATCGCCTACCAATATCTAGACGGCAGCACACCTGCACTAGAAAGGAAAAAACGCGTCGATGCCTTCCAAGCAGGTCAAGGCGATATTTTTTTAATCAGCCTAAAAGCCGGCGGCACCGGCCTCAACCTGACCGCCGCCGACTATGTAATCCATCTCGATCCATGGTGGAACCCCGCAGTAGAAGACCAAGCCTCTGACCGCGCCCATCGCATGGGTCAAACACGACCGGTCACGATTTATCGTCTTGTGACACAGAATACGATAGAAGAAAAAATCCTTGCCTTACATGCAGAGAAGCGTGATCTGGCGGATAGTTTGTTGGATGGTGGAGATGGTGCGGCACGTTTGGATAGTGCGGCTTTGTTGAGATTGATTCAGGATAATGGGGTGGGGTAGGTTTTGGTTTGTTGGTGTTTTAATTTATCCCAGAATTCCCATGAGGATTTGCGATAAAGACGGATGCACTTTTCGAGCGTGTTTTGATGCGAATGCCGCGCTAATAGCGCGCTATTCGCAACGAAGCGTAGCAACAATAGCCGAAAATGCGCCGAATGGAAAATTTGGGTTCAACCCGCTCACTCCATCCTCGCAAAATCCGACTCCACCCACTTCAGCGCCGAAGTTTGATTCAGCTTGAAATCTGGGCGTACTTTTACTTTGGCGATTTGTTCACCCTCGGGATTCCATGCTGTCAAAAAAGCGTGTGGCTCGTCTTCATCTGGAATGATTTGTAGGGAGATTTTGTAGTCGATCTCCGCACCATTGACGACTAGATTTTTATTCAAACTGGCGTGCAATTGTTGTTCGTGTCGGCGCACAAACTCGTTGGCGGTTTTGACCAAGGTGTTGAAGGCATGATGATCTAGCGGTTTGGGATTTTTTTTATCGCGTCCCATAGTCCAAGGACCGATCAACGCCGCTTCGGCCTGACCATCCTTGTACATCGCCACAGCCCAACCGTCGTCGTCCTCGTTTTTGATCACGCGTGCCGTCCACTCTTTGGCTTGCCATACGCGAGGCTCTTGTACTAATTGCGTGTCGTCATTCGCGTGATTTGTTTCTTGTTCAGACATGTTACAGACGCTTATTTCTTGGCGGCTGCATTGAAGACTTTCACCATGCTCAGGCCTTGGCTGCCCGTGTTGCAGGTATAAGAACCTTCTTTCAATTGAACATAGTGCTCTGCCTCCAAATCGAGCTCTTGTCCATTCAGCTGCAAAGAGCAACTTCCGGTCAATACATACACACGGAAAGCGTGCGAAGCTTTAATGATAAAACTTTGATTGGCTTCGTAGCTATTGCTGTAAAACTTAAAATTATCAGAAGGTCGGTGCTGTTGACGCACCGCGATTTCAGAAATGCTGGTGTCTGATAAATCAGACCAAGAGAGAACTTGAGACATGGGATTCCTTGAAGAGGTAATGTTGCCGCAGAACAGAGAGCACGATGCATCGTGCTTAATTAAAATTTTCCATAGCCAAGTTAATTATAAATGACTAAAAAAATAATTCATGCTGCAGAAAAGATGTCGGAGTATACGTGAAATTTGCACTTCTTGACTCGGACATCACGCTCATTCGCGAAACAAATGGGTGAAATTGCGGCTGACCAAGAGTTTCTCTGGACTACCTTTGATCAAAATTTGCATACGTTCGGCATCTACACGCTCTGCCGCCAAAATCGCCTTGGTATTGACGACGGTAGAGCGATGTACTTGCCAAAATTTCTCTTGATCTAGACTGTCGATGAGATCTTTTAAGGCGGTGCGAATCAACGCTTCATAGTCGGCCAATACGACACGGGTGTACTTGGTGTCGGATTGAAAGAATAAGACCTCGTCCACATCGATCAATTTAATTTGCTTGCCGACCGTGGCTTTAATCCATTTCATTTTCTCCGACTTAGCAGCTGGCGCAGCTTGTTGTAGGCTTTGTTGTAGTCCGCTGAGCAAACTCGTCAAATCGCTAGGTAGCGCATGCAATTTTTCTTTTAGTCTTGCTATCGTTTTTTCCAAGCGTTGCTGTTGGACCGGTTTTAACAAATAGTCGACAGCGCCCGCGTCAAAGGCTTCAATCGCATGTTGGTCATAAGCCGTGATAAAAACAATATGGGCGGCTTTGCCAATTTTTTTTGCGACATCAAGCCCCGACAAACCTGGCATACGAATATCCAAAAACACCACGTTCGGTTCAAATTCTAAAAAACCATCCCAAGCGTCATTGCCATTTTCAGCCACCATCACGACTTGCGCCTGCGGCCAACATTTAGCCAATTGACCTAGCAAGCGATCGCGCATCAAGGGCTCGTCTTCGGCCACTAAAATTTTTGTCATCATGATTTTTTCGTTCTTTTTCTCATTTTTTAGGCTAGGGATTTAAGCGTCTCGCAGTGGCAAACAAATTTCGGCCATCACACCCCCCTCAACACTTT
>CAYXJI010000057.1:0-4280 GCA_964465175.1 uncultured Burkholderiaceae bacterium
CCCGCTGGGGCTAGGCAATGAGGAAATTTTCTCTCGATGTACCGCGCGGAGGAGTGCAGAAACTCCAGTTATCGTATCGGGAAGGATCGCATTTCCTGAGATGGATGACAATTACTACTACGCCCCAAAGATCGATTTGCAGTTTCAAAATACGGCCAATACGATCTGCTATGGGGTAGATTTCTTTAGACAAATGACGACAGGGAATTCGCTCAAAGACGCCAAAGAAGCGGTTTGTGATTTGGCCGATTCACCTATTCAAGACACGGAAGTGAATGCGTTTACAGGCACCTTGATTCAACTTAGTAAGAGTGCCGATACAAATCTGGCGGCGTGTAGTGTAAGGGCATTGCAAAAAGTCGCATTAAACAAAGGTTTCGACGTAAAGATGTCGGCGGCTGTAGTGGACGTTTTGATGAGGCAAGCATTGGGTTCTAGTGAGTCAGATGGAAGTCAATATCGTTCATTGTCGGAGTATGTTGAGAGCTTGACGGCCAGAACGCGTGAGAAGGCGGCTAGCGATGCGCCAAGCGAAAACATTCTCCAAGCGCATTTGCCCTCGTTGCTTGCCGTGCTAAAAGAGGGAAGTCGACAAAGCGAAAAAAATCGGCAAGCCGTGTTAAAGCTTGTCGCTCAATTAGGCGCAGGCGCAAAGAACATCTTTCCTGATTTGTTCTTCTTAGCAAAGCAAGACCAGTCTGTCGATTACTTTCCAGCGCTCTTTGCGATAGATCCCTCCAATTCAGCCTTACTAATTCATGCCCTGCAAGTTGCGGAGAGTCCACCTTATTTTGGTCGAAATGAATTGTCGCGTTACGAAGACGTGATTCTAGAAACTTTTAGAAAGAATAATTTCAAAAGCAAGAACGAAGTTTTCAAAAACATTGACGAGCATATCCAATATTCGAGGAAGACTGAGAAGCAGAATGTCGATGATGAGAAACTGGTGGATTTGTTGTTGTCAAAAACGGTCGATAATGGTCATGTTTTACCGTTGATGCTTGGGATGGAAGGGCGTGATCAATTTGCAGCTGAGCGACTTTTTAAATTCATTACGAAAGATAGTGCCGTCGAAAAAATAAGTATGGATGACCTGAACGGGATACTAGCGGTGCTTAGAACAATACATGCTAAGAAGGACGTTTTTGTTGACGCGCTGAGATGGATACAAACGAGCCCAAATCAGAACGTCAAAGAGACTGCCAGTGAGGGACTTAGGATTTTGCGGTGATCGAATTTAAATTCTATGTTTGCTGTTATCATCAAGCGACAGATAACTGAGATAACTGGGGGCAGATTAAGTTAAACATCTGCTATTCTAAGCCACGAACAATAATGCGATTTTGACGGAATGCCGTATGACGGCTAGTAAAGTGGGTAGCCCATTTGGTTTGGCGCAAGTCAGACAGTTCTAAAATTAAATTTAATCTGACCCCAGTTATCACCAGTTATCAATTTAATCTGCCCCCAGTTATCGCAGTTATCAATTGCGTTTGTCATCTTGGACCATCGTGGCTGGTGCGATTCGTAATCTGGTTTGGGATGAATTGCACGGTTTCGCGGTACGAGTGCCGTTGCAAGATATCGATCTGGTGTTCTATGCTGAGCGCCTGAACAGGGAAGAAGAATCTGTACGGATTCACGTGACACAACAGAAATTGCAACAAGATTTTCCAGCGGCGAATTGGGGCTTAGTAAATCAAGCTAGCGTGCATTTGTGGTTGCAACAATTTAATGAATCGAAAGTGCAAGCCTTTGCTAATTTGGAAGATGGTATCGCGTCTTGGCCTGAAATAGCGACTTGCGTCGGGGTATATTTGGATGAGCATCGGCAATTCAGATGCTAACACCACACGGCTTAGAAGATTTGTTTGCCTTGCGAGTACGCCACAATACGACAATGCTTAGTAAGGCGACTTATCTGGCACGTTTGCAAGCAAAGAATTTTCTAGCAAGGAGGCCACGGTGACAGATTCTTCTCTAATATTGTAATGAATAAAAATGTAGAGAGACTATTGCAGCATGGATCAATTATTTCGTTTTAGCCGTATTACGGTAAGTTTGCATTGGATTATCGCGATCACGATGATGGTTTTGCTTGGCGTTGGACTATATATGGTAAAGAACGAGGCTTGGCACCTCTACCATTTACATAAATCAATCGGCATTCTAATTTTTCCTGTGGTCTTGTTGCGCGTATTGTGGCGTCTCAGAACCGGTTGGCCAGTAGCCTTGACCGCTCAGATCAAATGGCAACAAACCATGGCTAAAGTAGCGCACTATATCTTGTTGATCATCACGGTGTTGATGCCAGTGTCAGGGATGATTTTTTCGGCAGCATCAGGTCATGGTTTTGGCCTTTTTTCATGGGAAATTTGGCCATCGAATCCCTCGTTAAGTAAGCCCGGTGAGGTTGATGTGCGCAGTGTTTTCTGGAGTGATCTTGGACAAGGTGGACACGAAGTATTGGGCAATTTATTTTTGCTAGTGTTATTGCTCCATGTGCTGGGCGCCTTGAAACATCATTTTATGGATAAAGATGGTGTACTCAAACGAATGTTGGGTATGCGTGTGGATTAAACTGCGATGTGGCTTAGCCGCTCGTACTCGTAACTGCGTAACTGGGGTCAGATTAAATTAAACATCTGCTATTCGGTAGCTACAAAAAAAGCTCACCCAATGGCAATGGGTGGGCTTTCATTTTTTGGGAACGATGTACTGTTCCCGCGCACTATTTTAATTAGTTAAAACTCATAGCGACCTGTTAGGCGCACTGACCTAGGTAAAAGGAAGTTACTTGGTGACATGAAGTTAGGAGCACGCTTTCCTTCTAACTGAGTATCCCAGTCATAATCACCTTGCTGACGTACATTCGTCATTGTCTGCATATTTAAGACATTAAATATACTCAATTGCAGGGTGAATGTTCCTGCGGCAAATGGACGCTTATAGGTTGCACTGACGTCCAATGTTTTCGTCCATGGTGTGGTGCCCAATGAACCCCTTGGGACGATGGAGCTCTGTGCTACTTGCACCGATTTACCATCGATGATTTGTGTGTCAAATTTCCCATTCAGGCAGTAGTAACTACTGGCAATCTGATAGCCACCACGCCCACCGTTCGTTGTTCCACTTGCGCCTAAGTAGTCCCAACTTGATTCAGGGATGCCACCCAAACATGACAGTGCACGGCCCGAGGTAATGGAAGAATTGAATCCCACGCTAAAGTTTTCGTTGATCGCGTAGTTACCATAGAGTTTGAAGGCATGACGGCGCAAATTTGGCAAAATACCGTATGCACCATCCGTGAAAGAGCCTAAATCGAAACCGGCGGTGTTTCCTGCATTGGATGCGAACGAATTGGAATCCACATAACCGTCTGAGGTACCTTTACCCATCGCCCATGTGTAAGATCCAGAGAGACCCCATTTTCCATCGAAAGGGCGATCTAAAGTAAATTCGACGTCATCATAAGTGCGGCTATATTTCGCCAAGCCTAAGTACTTCGCTGGAATCGTGACAGGAACCAGAACCTTGTTGTTCTCAGCATCAATGTTCATTTTCAGATCATTGCCTGGGTTCATTAAGATGCATCTTGCTAAAGTATTTGGATTAAATTTGGTGTAGCCATTATCTTTCATCCAGTTGCCGATGCCCTTGGTACCACAAAAATCATCCATGCCATCGTTCACTTTGCGATGAACAATTTTGACGCCGCCGGCAAGATTTTTTGCCAAAGCATGTTGAAACCCGAGGATAAACTCATCTTGCGACATTGGTTTCAAATCTCTATCCACCATGGTGCCAGGATTGGGCACTTCGGTACTTCCACTTAAGTTTGGTTTACCTACTTCTTTGCCTAAATTGAGTGGCGCAGCAGTACGTGGATCCATTCCTGAAAATGTGTAAAAGCGCTCATTAGAATAGCTAAAGCGCGATGCACTGACATTCGTATTTGATGCCACAGGGATGAAGTAGCGGCCGATATTCCCGTAGACTTTCGTTGTGCCATCACCGAAAACATTCCATGACGCGCCGAATCGTGGCGCCAATAGTCTGTCTTTCTTCACAAAACTGACTCCGTCACCATTTTTATTGTTGAACGACTCCCAACGTAATCCGGTTGTTAATAATATGTCTTTGTTGACTTTCCAAGTATCTTGCAAATACTGTGCCGTATTGATTGTTTCATAGCGACCAGAACCTGTCGCGCCGAGACGCACGCGCACAACAACACTGCCAGGCGGAACTTGATTCGGCACGTTATTAACAGCACCTGT
>CAYXJI010000057.1:4290-9043 GCA_964465175.1 uncultured Burkholderiaceae bacterium
CCTTGAAATAGCGGTAGTACGCGCCGCCACTGCTATTGACGAAACCTGCTGCTGATGCTGTCACGGTTTGACCATCATAACCAGCTTTGAAGGTATGCGCGCCCAAAACATACTCCAGATCCAAGCGTGCTGAATCTCGCTTATCGCTGTCTGCCCAAGCAGTATTCGCTCTCAAGGAGCCACGGTTGTTATCATTTGTGAAGTCAGAGCAGCCTAAAGGTTCGAGGCCGGTGCCCAAGACCCAAGGACAGTCCCAATTTTTCTTAAGGAGGTTTGTTCGCACTTCGCCATACTCCGCTAGATGTCCTCCCGTAGCCGAAACCGTAAGGTTGTCGGTTAGGTAGCCGATGTATTTCATCGAAAGACTAGTCGAGCTGGATTGGTAAGTATTACGCGAAGCTTCACCAATGTGTTTGGTCGCGTAGAGTTGATCTTCTGATCCTGGAACATCCGCTTTTTTCAAATTGCTGTAGGAATCACTATACCGACGGTTTTTGTCGGATTGCCCCGTGAGCTCAAATCGATGATTCTCGGTGAGATTAAAGTCAATCTTTAAAATAGATTTTGGCGTCGTGCTACTGCCTTGAGAGCTGGTGTCTCGACCAAAACCATCGGTGCTCGATTTAGTCACGGAAGCTAAGGCAAAGAAGAATAGTTTATCTTTGATAATTGGTCCGCCAATAAATAGATTGGTGTTCACATCTCCAGAAGAATCGTAACGATTGAAGTATTGCCAAATGCTCTTTTTTTCAATCAGATCGGGGTCTCTTTCAGCAACCACTCGCCCTTTTGCCTTTGCTGCGGCTGGGGTCCAATAGGAAGAAATACCTCCCTTCCATGTGTTGGTACCACTCTTTGTAGTGACTGCTACCACGCCGCCCAAGGAGCGGCCATATTCCGCTCCATACCCACCAGTTTTGACCTGAGTTTCTGCGATCGCATCATAGGGTGCTGCAGCATGAGAAAGAAAATTCCTGATATTGGTGACATCCATCCCGTTGACAAAATAACCGTTCTCAGCAACAGACGCTCCACCAATCGATGCATGGTTTCCAAGGCGGGTATCGCCAAGTACGGAGCCCGCTGTCAACATCACAGTCGCCGTCGTGTCGCGTGCGACAGGCAGGGCTTGTAACTCGGCTTGTGTGAATACGGAAGTCGATTCTGTGCTCGACATATCAATCGCCGCACGAGTTCTTGAGCCTTGAATAACCACGGTATCTGGTTCGTCAAGTTTCACTTCGGTTCCAGAGCCTGAACGTACTTTCACTTCTCTAGAGCTTGCACCGACCACGACCTTGTAAGTTCCAGGCGGTAGTTTGGACAGCGTGAAACTACCATTGTCTTCAGATTGAAGTTGTCGATTTGCTCCAGTCTCGACGTTAGTAATCGTGATGTGGGTCTTTGGCGTTGTTTTGCCAAAGATAGATCCTTCTGACCCTTGTGCCATCACCGCTGAGGAGAAGCAAAGGCTGATGGCAATGGCAATTGCCGAACGCCGTATCGAGGCGTTGTTGAATATCATTTGTGTCATAGTTGTCCTTATTATTATTTGGAAAATATTTTTACGTGATCGACGTATTAGGAAAGCCTTTGCTATCTCACGCACCTTAATTTTTAAGGACTGCGTAACGATTGTCGAAGTAAATATTTTTCCTGAATCAGGGAACTTTTTTTGAATGAAATGTAAAATTTTGTAAAAACTGGCAATTTCTTAATATTTGATTGTTTAGTCAATTCGGTAAATAAATTGATAAAAAGCCACTTGTTTTTTTTGGGCAAATAAAACAAAACGATGTATTATTTTTTTAAGATCTGCAAAATTTTGATCCGTCAATTGTGTTGATAATAAAATTTAAGTTTGCAAGAGAGATTTGTGTAGTACTTCCGAAAATTCCGTCCCAGACCGTAATAAAAGGCGCTCATTAAATATTTGTATATGACCATTAAATATATTTTGTTGTAAATGCATCTCTAGAAAGCCAAGGACTAAGCCTACGCATGGAGTCTTGATTTCAAATTTGTAAAAATGAGTTGGGGGAGGGCACTCCGAAACGATCTAAGGAGCGATGTAGCGTGGACGTTTCAAGTCACTTGGATAGGCTTGATGAAAATGAAAGTCTGGGGTCAAATCTTGTAATCTGCCATGGTAATTCGACGCAATACTAGAGAAATCTGTACAGGCACAGCGAACATCATAGATTCAATATTTGGTCGCGCGGTAGCTTGGGCAGAGCGCTCTCCCATGTGGCAATTCATTTCGTGTATATGCGCACATCGCCCATCCATTCCGCCTAATATGCTTCCAGCAAACTCGGCTGGAGTGCTTGAGTGAGGACGGCGAAGTTCCCGTCTTCACTCAAGCCCTAATGGGAATTTCTTTAAAACTTGTACTCGTAAGTCATGCTGAAGTTACGTGCTGTCGGTACAGCTCGTGCAGATTGGCTTCTGGCATTGCCGACACTAGCGTAGGTGAGGGAATCATACGCCGAGCCACCCAAAAGATTATTCAGCGCAAAACGCAATTGACTTTGCTTGTCGAATTTCCACAGCGCGTAGATGTCGATGTTTTTAGGTGTCTTCAAATATTGGCGCTCGGTCAGGCTAATTTGCTGCCAATGCGAATCTTGAATTTTGGCGCTCACACCGGCTGTCAGTGGGATATCTTTGGCGCGGTAGTTCGCACCGAAGGTCATCACATACTTATACGGTGTCAGCGAATTATATGGCGTCGCTAAATCTTTGACGTTGGACCAGAAGTGCGAGTAGCTGGCAGAAAAATCCATGTCAGGCGCCTTATCCATCCAACGCTTTAATGGAAATTGCGTAGACAGCTCGACACTTTGACTCTGTGCCGTACCCGCATTCACAAATCGTTTCCAATACGCTTTGTCGGCTTCAAATACCACTTCGCGATGGATATCCTTAATGGCTTGGGCTTTGGCACGAATCGCATAATTCAGTCCATCTTTGCCATTGTGCTCAAACGCGGCGTCCAAGCTCCATGAGAGTTCTGGACGCAAATTTGGATTGCCGACGATGTTCGGGCTTTCGATAGAATTATTGATGACATAAATTTTCGGCATCAAGAGTTGTGTGCCTTCTGGCGCTTTGAAGCTACGTGAAACCCCGAGGCGAATCCGCTCGGTATTTTGTGGGTCGAGCTGCCACATGGTTTGAATGACTGGACTTAACACACTGGCGCGATTCGTGACCTTTTCGCCGTCGTTATTTTCAGTGCGTATGCCTTGTGATTCCCAACGTAGTCCGAGAGAGACCGAAGAATTTTTCTTAAATTTCCAATCGTCTTGGACGAAGAAGGCCGCATTGTCCATCACGGAATTGGCGTTGTACGGACGAGAAATCGGTGTTTGATTGGAGGCGAATTGATCGCTTTGATTATTATCGATATCCACATTAGCACGCCAGCCAGACCAACCCATCACCAAATCATGTTCGGCATTCGTTGGAATATTGAATTTGCCATTGGTGATACCGACCATGACATGCACATCGGTATTGAGATCACGATTAAATTTGAGTGTGCCGTCGGGCAGATAGTTTTGTGAGTGCGCGCGCGCGACAAAATTTTGCGATTGAAAGCCAGCTGTGACATCGACGCCTATTTGATTCTCCAGCGTGGTAACTGCCTTGAGGGTACTGCCAAAATTCGTACCTTGATTGCGATCTTTTGAAGTCGTTTTGCCGATTTCAAAGACGCGTCCTGACAGATTGTTGAACTGGCTCGTGCCTTCAGAGTTAAAGCGATTGTGGGCAACGATGGAGGTCGAGGTCAGGTTGATATTGGAATCGGTTTTGTATTGGATTCGAGGTGAAATACGCAGCGACTCATCACTACGTCTGCTGTTCGTTACATTCTGAAATTGACTTTTACTACCTGACAATAAATTTTCATTGATATAGTTGGTCGTTGAATCTTCCGGCTGGGAGGCACTCATACGATCTTTGGATAAGCTAGCGCTCACGGTATGCGAGAGTTTGCCATTTTTATCGGAGTGAAACCAATCGACGCTGCCATTATTTTGAAACATATGACCGATACTGGCCTTGATACTATGCTGCTTGTTGGACGCGGCTTTTTTGAGAATAATATTAATCGTGCCTGCCATTGCTTGCGTACTAAATTGCGCATTCGCACCACGATAAATCTCCACGCGCTCGATCATATTGAGTGGAATATCTTCCACCGTAATACCGCGCGGCGCCTCGCCATCAATCAGAATTTGGGTATAGCCCGCCGCCATGCCTAACAGATGCAATTTATTGTTGGTGACCTGCACACCAGGCACACGTTTCATCGCATCGACGATATTGTTGTCACCAAAACGGGTCAGCTCCGCATTGCTGACAATCGATCGCGCCGCCGTTTCGGTACGCGCAAATTGTTCCTGTGATTTGCCTTGGATTTCAACCCGTTGTGGTTGGGCTTTGACGTCGGTGGACTGCTGAGCTTGCGCAGACACAACGATGACATTGCACAGAATGAGGGTGATGAGTGAGCTTTTTGATGTTTGCATGATCGTCTCGAAAAAAATAAAAAAAAACAGAGTGGGCTGTTGACGGCTCGCACTGTATCGATTTTTTCTTTTCGGTTTTAGTCGTATGCGACGAAACGACAAAAATTGGTGATGAAAAAACACATTGCCGGATTGAATAACTGTCGCGGAGATCAGAAAACGGCATCGGCTTTGAATCATCACCCGCCACAAATGAACCAAAACTAGGCGCTGTC
>CAYXJI010000057.1:9053-14386 GCA_964465175.1 uncultured Burkholderiaceae bacterium
CATGTTGACTAGTTCTTGTGCCACTGTATTGGTAAAGTGAACGGTCCAACTGCGCGAACTGCCGAATGATTGTATCGGTACGCGACTACGTGCATCCCTTAGCATGTGTCAGTCTTAACAAACTTAGAAAACTTAGAAAGCACTATGACTTATTCTTTACCAACAAAATCAGAACTCGATGCTGCTGCTGCCATTGTCTATGCACGCATGGCGCCGACGCCGCAATATGCGTGGCCTTTATTGTGCGAAGTGCTCGGCACTGAAGTTTGGCTCAAACATGAAAATCACACGCCAACGGGGGCATTTAAAGTACGTGGAGGTCTTGTTTATCTACATGAATTGATGCAGCGTGAACCCAAACTCAAGGGCATTATTTCTGCCACTCG
Organism: uncultured Burkholderiaceae bacterium; assembly: GCA_964465175.1. Classification (GTDB taxonomy): domain Bacteria; phylum Pseudomonadota; class Gammaproteobacteria; order Burkholderiales; family Burkholderiaceae_D; genus Undibacterium. Next base: position 9,440 of record CAYXJI010000057.1, read on the forward strand.
AGGCAATCACGGACAGTCGATCGCGTATGCGGCACAGCCTTATGGCGTATCGAGTCAAATTGTGGTCCCACGTGGAAATAGCGTAGAAAAAAATGCCGCCATGCGCGCGCTCGGTGCAAACCTGATCGAGTTTGGTGATGATTTCCAAGAGAGTCGCGAACACGCTATCGCTCTGTCACAAGAGCATGGCTGGCACATGGTGCCGTCCATCCATCACGACATCGTGTGCGGCGTTGCCAGCTATTGGACAGAATTTTTTACGGCACAAACGAACTTAGATGTGGTGTACGTGCCTATTGGTCAAGGCTCCGGCATTTGTGCCGCAGTCGCGGCCAGAAATGCCCTAGGCTTACAGACCGCCATCGTTGGCGTGGTATCGAGTCATGCCTTGGCCTATAAGCGCTCTTTTGAACAAAATGCGCTCATCGAATCGCCCGTCAGCACCGTGTTGGCCGATGGTATGGCATGTAGAAAGCCCGATGCTTGGGCTATGCAAGTGATACGCGATCAGGTTTCGGCCATCGTCGCGGTTAGTGATGACGAAGTTGCCAATGCCATGAAGCACATTTTTTTAGCGACCCATAATGTCGCCGAAGGCGCAGGCGCCGCCGCCTTTGCCGCAGCACTACAAGCAAAAGACAGCCTCAAAGGCATGAAGGTCGGTATCTCCTTAAGTGGGGGCAATGTGGATCACGATGTATTTGCCCGCAGCTTAGTGCTTGGCGCCATAGTCTAGGAAAAAGAGGCGGTAAAACGATCGCGTAGATCATGCACACATGTCGGAGTTTAATGCCTTAAACATTATTTAAGATTAGATTGGGACCACTTGGCAAATTTAGAATGACAAATGACGATGTAACTATGCGTGTAACTAAGCGTGTAACTAAGCGTAAGACGCAAAACAACCAATCGCCATTTGTCAGTGTCCCTACCAAGGGGATACTTCAACCCAACTTTTCCCCTCAGCGAGCTTACTTAAACGCTTTGACCAAAGCTTCAAACTGGGTCTTGATCGACTTATCGTGGGGAATGATGGCCGGTACTGCGCGATCCACACTTAGCAGTTGGTAGACCGCCATTTGCGCGGCACGCACGGAGTACTCCACGGTAAATACCACATCGTCTGCGATTTCTACGAATTGGCTTACAAAAGCCAGATTTTTGGAATTTTTAGGCACAGGCAAAGGTCGATCACTGTGCGCACGCGGCATAAACATGCTGGTGATGTAAGGCATGCGACATGGGATGCAGTTGGCCTGTGCCACGAGGTCTAAGTCAAAACGCAAATGGCCACAGAGTTCACGTAAGATTTCCTCGCCAGTACATTCGCTCATCGGCTTGGCGATAAAATTACCCACGCGGTCTGGGCACAAAGCGTAGCCCCAAAACACTTGTACATCAGTACTTTGGTTGGCAAAGTGTGGCTGGTGCGCTAGCACGATAGACATAAACCAATTGGAGTCTTTAAACGTCACTAGGCCGCCAGTGCCAGGTTCGTTGCCGCTGAATGCTTTCATTTTATCGAAGAAGGCGGTGTCTTTGAGCGTAACGGTGAACGACTCCCACATGGACTCGGCAATGCTGCTGTTGAAAGCGGCTGGATTACCAAATTCAGGGCGACCTTGCGCTAACTTTTCCCACAAAGTCCAGCCGCCACTGTCACGCTTGGTCAACAAAGGTGGCGCGCTGTGCATGGAGCCCAAACTAGAAGCGTCGGTCATGGAACCGTTTTGGAAGAACACCAAGTCGTCCGCACTTACCACTAGGCGCTCTGCTGCAGCGGCGTGCTGACACAGAATTGCAGTTACCACAAATTGACCGTCTTGCTCGGCGTGCTCCAGATCAGTCACTTTGCAATCGGCCACAAAATTCACGCCTTGCGCTTGCAGCCATGCTTGTAACGGGCGTACAAATGAGTCGTACTGGTTGTACACAGTGCGCTTGACGCCACCCAAGGTTTCAATCCGGGAGAATTCCAACATGAATCGATGCAAATAGCGCTTAAACTCTACCGCACTATGCCACGGCTGAAACGCAAAGGTCGTCGCCCACATAAACCAAAATTCGGTTTCAAAAAAGCCAGGCGAGAGCCAATCAGTAATTGTGGTCGTACCCAGTGTTTCCTCGCTGGCGTTACTCAGTGCCAGCAACTCGGCGCGGTCATGCATGCTAAAACCCATGGACTCCACCGGCATTTTGGCGCGTAGGTGGTTGACCAAACGTGCCTTGGAGTGAGCCTGGTACTTCTCGTTAAAAGCCACGGTTTCGTCAAATACGGATTGACCGTCGTGCTCTATCGAAGGAATGGTTTTAAACAGATCCCAAGTGCATTCATAGTTGTCGGTGGTGAGCATACGTCCGCCGCGCAAGGAATAACCGCGCTCCGCATCGCCAGTGCCATCCAAGCTGCCGCCCATCACGGGCAAGGCTTCTAAAATGGTGATGTTGGCGCCGGGCACCTTGGCGTCGCGTATCATAAAGGCAGCGGCCGCCAGTGAGCCAATGCCGCCGCCTAGCATATAGGCTTTGCGGTGGGCGTTTTGGGTGGTGTGATCAAGGTGGTTCATTGCAGTGGCTTTCTCAATTAGGCAAGAGGACAAATTCTCAGTGCACGACATAATGTGTGCCGTGGTGAGTGCATGTACGCAGTCTCTCAGCTTCGCGCCCCTCCACAAATGATCAGGATCAATTGGCGACCCAGTGTCTGCACTAGTTTGATTTGGATCAAGTCCGCAAGCGCTTGCGAATGCGACTTAGAGCCTCGGGCGTGACGCCCAGATAGTGCGCCACGTCGCGCACCTGAATTCGCTCCGCCAACGCGGAATAGGTGAGCAAGAACGACTGGTAGCGTTGGTCTGGCCGCATGGTGAGTAATTCACGTTCACGCTGTTCTTTGCGCACGATATGCCACTCTAGCAACTGGCGCATAGCGTGCTGCCAGGCGGGGTGCCGCGCCGCAAGGCTTTGCATAGTGGCGTAGTCCACCTGTTCGATCAGACTGTCCTCAAGCGCAATCGCCGCATAGTCCGTTCTGAGCCCGGCGATCAAGACCTTAGGGCAGGCAAAAAAATCACCCTCCACAATGAAGGATTTGATCCACTCTTCGCCCTGCTCGTTGGCATAGCTGAGCTTCACGATGCCTTGACGCACAATGTAGACAAAAGGCTGCCACTCGCCCACCGCAAAGATATCAGCGCCTTTGGCAAACACGCCTAATTGGTAACTCGGCACGAATGCGTCCCAATCCGGGAGACTAGAGCCGGCGGCTTTTTCTAAGAGAATTCGGGTCTGCTGCAGAAAATCAGGTTCGATAACTGAATGGGGGACAAAATTTTGGGTTGGGTCAGACATTGATACAGTGAATAAAAGAGGGCTTAAAACACAATTCCCGTCGGCAGCTAACTATGCTAGATGCCTTACAGGTCTCGCCATACGCATAGAGTAGCATACTGTCAAAGCTCACTGAATCCATGATCCTAAAAACCTCAGTTGACCGCTTAATGTCGCCTTGGATGCCGCATATGATACCGACCATACAAAAATGCTTGAACAAGTGTATCCGATGACAATCCATCCAACCACGCGGCGATCTCGTGTTCGTCGCCAAGAATCAGTATTTGCCTTACCTTGCACGGAGGGAGTTTGATGGCAATGCCTATTTTGTAGCACGACTCTTTTCGATAGCGATTTTCGCATGCGCTCAAAATACAAGTGCTGCAGTTTTTTGTAATCGCTGGCGGCTAAGACAGTGTCGGTTTTTTTCCATCGTCGCACGAGCTAGCGTCTTTGCGCGGGAACCCCATTGAGGGAAGAAAAAAGCGACGCCCAATCTCGCTAGGCGTCGCGGAGTTTGCATTAGTGCCGCTGTAGAAGGTCTTTTCTACCTATTGTGACTTTTTCGGTAGGCGCAACAGAGATCGGCACACCGATCCAACTTGAGATTTTTGCTAAAGCAAGTGCTTTTTGGTCTGCGGGTAATTGTGAAATTTTTGCCCCGTGATTACCGTTCGGCACTAGGTATTTGTGATTGTCTCTGGCACTGGCTGCACTAGAGAGTTGAAAGGCGCCGGCTGTCCATGGATCATTTTCACCATAGATCAACATAAGACGAGTAGCGCTATCGTTAACCCAATTTTGAATATCGAGCATCGCGCTGCCGTCGTACTTGGCATTCACGCCGTAGGGTGGATAGGCCGCGCCTGTGTCTTGACCTAGGTAGAGCAAACCACGTAGATAGTCATCCGCGATCAAGGGATAGCCCAATTGGGTAGCGGTTTGATAGTAGTAAGCTTGGTAATAGTCGAGCGTCTCGTCACTCCACGTTTTCACTACACCAAAAGAGGCGGAGTCTAAGAAGCGGTACAGCTCGGCGGCGGGGGCATTTTTATTCGGCACTTGGGCGGCCAGATTGGCGTTCCCGTATTGCCATAAGGTGAAAGGCGCTTCGAGTATGGCAAATTCTAAGGTCTTATCAAGACCTAGATATTTAAAGCTGGCTTTTTTACTCGCGAAATCTTGCTCTAGCAGTGAGCGCATTTCACTACGACGATCCAGCATAGCTTGCTGCCATTCTTCGATGGCGGCGCGGATCGCTGGTGTGCCGCGTGTCTTTTCAAATGCGGGATAACGTGGGTCACTGGCGGCAAAACTAATCGGGGCGACATAGGCGATGGTCGCGTCAACATCGGCTGGGAAAAAGCGACGATGAAAAATCGCCGTCATGCCACCTTTGGACGCGCCTGTATTAACCCACTTGGCGCTAAATAAAGGTTTGAGCGCTTGGACTACGCGATGTTCGTCATTGGCTGCTTGCCAAATATCGAGTTTGCTCCAGTCTTTAACGGTGGGCGTTGAGCTGTTGAAGAACCTATGCTCCATTTGTAGCTCGTTGCCTTTCAAAAGACTGCTTACTTCCCCCTGATAAGGCGAACCAGAAATAGCGTAGCC
>CAYXJI010000058.1:0-3350 GCA_964465175.1 uncultured Burkholderiaceae bacterium
GGATGTTCATTTGTAACATTAGCCGAAATAGCCAACGAATATCTTGCTGCGCCATGGAAAAATGCACCATGTTAAACAAATGCTTCAAAGCTTTTTGCGGCAGACTGACGCTGGCATTAAATTGTTCGGCTTGTGCCACTGTTGGAAACTCTTCTGCAGCCAAAGTTTGCAAGGAGAAGCGCGACTTGCCCGATTGCACGGTCATTTTTTTGTTATCGAGTTTGAGGGTGACGTCATTGTCATCTGGCAGCGCGCGCAAAATATCGAGTAATTTACGTGCCGCCACCGTCGTCGCAGTCACTTCGCCACCGGAGCCGATTTCGGCATGCGTGGTGATTTGGACTTCGATATCGGTGGATAAAAACGATACTTTTTCGCCGTCTTTGCGGATGAGAATATTCGCCAAAATCGGCAAGGTGTGCCGGCGCTCGACGATACCACTCACAATTTGCAGGGGCCGTAGTAGGGTATCCCTGTGAGTTTTTACCAATTGCATTTTTATATCCTCACTAATGAATTCAATGTTAAAGGATGCTGCATCTATCGCAACTCATTACTTCTTTGCATTGGGAGGACTTGCGAAAAACTGCCCATTATTAGTGTGGCCAATTTTACGTAAATCCTACGCCGGGTTTTGCTGCTGATTACCACTTACTTCTGTCTTTACGCCCCTCTCCCGCTAGCGGGAGAGGGGATACTCAAGTTGCCAACTATCCCTTCAAAGTCTGTTCTAACACATGAATCTCATGGTTGCACTCAGGACTCTTAGCGCGATCTGCCGTGATCTTGCGGACTGCGTGCAAGACCGTAGTGTGATCGCGGCCGCCAAATAATTCGCCGATTTCGGGCAAACTTTTTTGTGTTAATTCTTTGGCTAAATACATGGCAATCTGGCGCGGTCTGGCGATGTTGGCTGGCCTGCGCTTGGAATACATATCGGCGACTTTGATGTTGAAAAAGTCGGCCACCGTTTTCTGAATGTTTTCAACCGAGATTTGGCGGTTTTGTACCGACAACAAATCTTTCAAGGCTTCTTTCACCACATCAATCGTGATGTCTTTGCCGTGAAAACGGGAGAATGCCAAAATCTTGCGCAGTGCGCCTTCGAGTTCGCGCACATTGGAACGCAAATGTTTCGCGACGAAGAAAGCCACGTCATCAGAAAAATTCACGCCTTCGGTGTAGGCTTTTTTCAGCAAAATCGCGACGCGCATTTCGAGTTCGGGCGGCTCAATTGCCACGGTCAAGCCAGAATCAAAACGCGAGATTAAGCGGTCATCCATGCCCGTGATTTCTTTTGGGTAGGTATCGCTGGTGATGATGATTTGCTTTTTGGCGGCGATTAGTGCCTCGAAGGCGTAGAAGAATTCTTCTTGCGTGCGACTCTTGCCACCGAAAAATTGAATATCATCGATCAATAGTAGATCGAGCGAATGGTAGTAACGCTTAAATTCGTCAAAGCCTTTACGCTGATACGCGGTCACTACGTCACGTACATATTGCTCGGCGTGGATGTAGCGGATTTTGGCATTGGGTTTGTCGTGCAAAATCTGATTGCCAATCGCATGGATCAAATGGGTTTTACCCAAGCCGACGCCACCATATAAGAACAGCGGGTTGTAGGATACGCCAGGATTATTCGCCACTTGGATCGCGGCGGCACGCGCTAATTGATTCGCCTTACCCGTGACGAAACTATCAAAAGTCAGATCAAAATTGATGCGCGCATTGTCGCGGCGCGGCGCGGTTTCTGGTGGCGGCTCGTAAGCTGCTGGTGCGCCATCGGCTTGCCCGATTTGCGATGTGCGTTGACCGTGATCCGCGCCATTGCCTTGGCCTGAATTGCTTGGTGCGGTGGTGGTCGAAATCGGCTTTTTACCCGCGCGCGGATCGATGATGAATTCGACATCCACCGTATCATCCCAAAATTGCGCGGCGAATTCGGCGATGCGGCTGGCGAATTGGGCTTTGACCCAATCGAGCTTAAAGCGATTGGGCGCGCCTATGCGCAGGTGACCTTCTTCAAAGTCCACCATCGTTAAGGGCTTAATCCAAGCACTAAATTGCTGAGGCGTGAGCTCCTGTTCCAATTGTGCAGAGCAGGCTTGCCAGAAATTTTCCATGTATCGCTTTACTATTTACTTACGTTTTTGTTCTTGTCGAAATGGATGTCCACGATTGACTATTAGTCATCCCAGCATCAGATTCCACTTTTATTTACTATGAATTACGATGCGTTATTGCTAGCAACTTAGCTCCCCATCTTGCCAAACTCGCCAAATTTGGCGAAAGTCATAGGCATAGAAATCGGGTGGTTTTGATTGCTGAGAGCAATACTTTAGACCCCGCTATTCTACCCTCCGCGAGCAGAGTTATCCACAGGGGCAGTGAAATTTCTTTTCATTAACACTTCCAGAAAACGAAGAAAAGCAGTTAAATGGATTGACAGCGGCTTGCGAAATAGTGTCTAATTACGGGTTCCCTACCCTGTTTTGTTAGATGTGTGCTTTTTATTGCATTGACGCTATCTTGATAGTTTGTTGATCGCACCCGTGAGGCCACAAGATGAAACCAAGCATGAGCAGCGGTTTTGGGGCAGTAATCGTGTGAATAGCGTGTTGCTATTGTTTATTGGGTGCTCTTCCATAACAGGGCCCCATCAAGGCAACGGCGCAATGCACTATTACCCGTAATTCCGATTTATTTTTTGCTCAAATAGTGAGATCAACATGAAACGTACTTATCAACCTTCCGTAGTTCGTCGTAAGCGTACTCACGGTTTCCGCGCTCGTATGGCAACACGTGGCGGCCGCGCAGTTTTGAATGCACGCCGCGCCAAGGGCCGTAAGCGCCTCGCAGCTTAATCGCATCTTTATAAATCCAATTCTAGGGCGCATTGTTTCGTTGCTTGTCCTCGCAATACTTTAGTATTGCTGCGGGAAGCGCCTCACACTGCATCCCTATAATTGAATTTCTAAAGCGCGCTTGAGTGTAGTGCTATAAATTAATTTAATTTTTTGCACCTCGTCAATTTAGTTTGTTCAATAGGCTGAAATTTTTATTGTGACTAATTTGACTACAACTCCTGACTTAGCTCAAAACCAGTTGTCCGGCGGTGATTTTGCGCGGGAGCGACGGATTCTTAAAACGGATGAATTTTCATCCGTTTTTCGTTTGCGCCCTGTGCAAAGAACGGCGCATTTTGTATTATATGCGCGCTCTAGTGGTTTGCCGCATGCGCGCCTTGGCGTGGTGGCGGCAAAGCGTTTTGCACCGCGCGCGGCGACGCGCAATATGATCAAGCGCGTGACGCGCGAGATTTTTCTACAATCTCAGTTGATAAATGTGGA
>CAYXJI010000058.1:3360-14129 GCA_964465175.1 uncultured Burkholderiaceae bacterium
AGCGATGTTGAATAAAAGTACCGATCATTCATCAAATGACGGAATGGATATTGCATTGTGCGCTTATCAAAGCCAGTCAATACCAAAGCCGGTCCTGCTACCAACGCGCAATTAAAGCGTGCCTTGCGGGATGAGGTTTTGCGTCTGTTCGTTTCGCAACGTGTCAGCGATACCAGCGCACCGTCTGGTGAGTCTTCCGCATGAAATCCTTGCTGCTGCTGATCTTGCGTGGATATCAGTTGGGTATTAGTCCTATGTTGGGACAAAATTGCCGTTTTTATCCTAGCTGTTCGGCTTATGCCATGGAAGCGATTCGAGAATATGGCGCGGCCAAAGGCAGCTTAATGGCCGGTAAGCGTCTATGCAAATGCCATCCTTGGCATCCGGGCGGCATTGATTTAGTCCCGCCCAAAGTTGACAAAGAAAATCTCGATGCCGGGGATGAAAAATCAAACAATCACCCCACATCTAGCCTCAGCTAGTCTGATTCAGTTTCCCGATCTTTAACACCTACTCAACATACACAAGTGGATAAAATGGATATAAAGCGTACCGTCCTCTGGGTTATTTTCTCGATGTCTTTGTTACTCCTCTGGGATAACTGGATGCGTCATAATGGAAAACAATCTATGTTTTTCCCTGCAACGACTGCGCAACAGGCGAAAACGGCTAGCGCTTCGGGCACGGCAAGCAGCGCTAGCGCTGTTGCGAATGCGGCGAGCGCAGGCACGACAGCTGCTGCAAATGATGCGGCGATTTTCGCGCCACCAGCGATCAGAAGCGAGACCATTACCATCACCACTGATTTGTTAAAAGTCGACATCGACACCATCGGTGGCGAAATCAAGCGTTTGGAATTGTTGAAATACGCTGACAGCGATGATGCCAGCAAAAACGTGGTCTTGTTTGATAGCCATGGCGGTCGTACTCGTACGGAAGAAACGGGATTCTTCGGATTATTTAAAGGCACTAAATTAGTCCCAATACCAGCGCGCACCTATGCTGCACAAACTGGTTTGCTGGGCGGTAATTTCCCGAATCATAAATCTGGCTTCGTGGCCTTGCCAGGTGCGCGCTCTTTAGACGGTGCGAATGAATTGAATTTGGTCTTGGAATCGGAGCAAGCGGGCGTCAAGTTGATTAAGACCTTGACCTTCAAAAAAGGCAGCTATGTGATCGATGTCAAACACACGGTCGCTAACAGCACAGCGGCGGCGATTACACCTTCTTTGTATTTGCAATTGATACATGACGGCACTAAGCCAACTTCTGGCGGCATGCTTTCCGGTCAAACCGAATTTTATGCGCCAGCCGTGTACACGGAAGCCAAGCACTTTCAAAAGCTTAGTTTTGACGACATAGAAAAACGTCACGGCAAAGCCGATGCCAAGCCTGACCATGAAACCCTGTCTGATAATGGTTGGGTCTCGATGATTCAACATTTCTTTGTCTCTGCTTTTATTCCTGAAGACAAAGTTAAGCGCGAAATTCGTACTGAACGCGTGCGTGACAATATTTACTCCATTAGCTCTGTAATTCCTTTGGGTAGCGTTGCGCCAGGTGCCAACGTGTCGTCCAATGCACGTTTGTACTCAGGTCCACAAGAGTCCGCGATTTTGGAAAAAGTGGCACCAGGCATGGAATTAGTTAAAGATTATTGGTACTTCGCCATGATCGCAAAACCGATGTTCTGGATTATGGAGTTGATTCATAAAATCTTGGGCAACTGGGGTTGGACGATCGTCGTGTTCACGATTGCGATCAAATTAGCCTTGTTCCCATTGTCTGCTGCCGGTTACCGCAGTATGGCGAAGATGAAAGTCGTCACGCCAAAAATGACGGCCTTGAAAGAGAAATACAAAAACGAACCGCAAAAATTGAACGTGGCCATGATGGAGCTCTACAAAACCGAGAAAATCAATCCGCTCGGTGGTTGCTTGCCTATCTTGATTCAAATGCCGATTTTCTTGTCCTTGTACTGGGTATTGCAAGCCTCGGTCGAAATGCGCGGCGCGCCTTGGATGGGCTGGATTACCGATTTGTCTAAGCCAGATCCATGGTTTATTTTGCCAGTCTTGTACGCCATTTCTATGTACATCACCACCAAATTGAGTCCGGCACCTGCCGATCCAGTGCAAGCTAAGATGATGTTATTTATGCCTTTGTTGTTCTCCGTGATGTTCTTGTTCTTCCCATCCGGTTTGGTCTTGTATTGGGTCGTCAATAACGTCTTATCGATCGGACAGCAATGGGTCATCAATAATAAGATCGTACCGCCAGAGCACCGATAGACTGGTTTTTGATATAGTCAAAAGAGTTGAAAAAAGCCCATGAGTCATGGGCTTTTTTGTTATCCTGCACACGCTTTTTTGCTGCAGCTCATGTCGTGTTTACGATACATCGCTCAATGTCAAACACGGCATATTTTTAACAGCTTTCCCTATTGCAAGGTTAGAATTTCCTCATGACACATACTTACGACAGCACCCCGATTGTTGCCATTGCTACTGCGCCAGGTCGTGGCGGTATTGGTGTGGTGCGTATTTCAGGTAAAAATCTCGACGCGATCAGTCGCGCCTTGTTCGGCAACGCGGTCTTAAAGCCGCGTCACGCGACTTACCTCGACTTCACACAGGCCGATGGCAGCGTGATTGATCAAGGCCTTGCCATCGCATTCAAAGCACCGCATTCCTATACGGGTGAAGACGTGCTAGAGCTACAAGGCCACGGTGGCCCAGTCGTGATGCAAATGCTACTCACACGTTGTTTGGAAGCCGGCAAAGAACAAGGACTACGTTTAGCCGAGCCCGGCGAATTTACCCAACGTGCTTTCATGAACGATAAGCTCGATCTAGCGCAGGCCGAAGCGGTTGCCGATTTGATCGAAGCCTCGACCGAGGCCGCCGCCAAATCCGCCTCGCAATCCATGTCCGGTGCTTTTTCAAAAGTCATTCATGCCCTCGTTGAAAAAGTCGTTCATCTGCGCATGCTGGTGGAAGCCACCTTGGATTTTCCCGAGGAAGAAATCGACTTCTTAGAAAAATCGGATGCCCGTGGTCAACTCAGTGAGATTCAAAAATCGCTGCGCGCAGTGTTTGAACAAGCCGCGCAAGGTGCGCTCTTGCGTGAAGGTTTGAACGTGGTGTTAGCCGGACAGCCGAATGTCGGCAAATCCTCTTTACTCAACGCTTTGGCAGGCGACGATATCGCTATCGTGACGCCGATTGCTGGCACCACCCGCGACAAGGTCACCGAGACTATCCATATTGAAGGAATCCCTCTAAACATTATCGATACCGCTGGCATTCGCCATGATCACGACGAGCCTGAGTTTGGTGAAGTCGTTGATAAGATTGATGCCGTAGAACGGATAGGGATAGAACGCACGTGGAATGAAGTACAAAAAGCCGACGTGATTTTGCACCTACTGGACGCCAGTCGTGGTCCAACGCGCGCCGATGAAGAAATCGCCGAGCGTTTCCCAGAAGATGTGCCCGTGATTTGTGTCTGGACTAAGATCGATATTTCGGGACATCACGCTAGTGTGGATATCGTCGGGGATGTAACGCAGGTGTATTTATCCGCGCAAGAACATTTGGGCATGGATTTACTGCGTCAAGAATTACTGCGCATCGCTGGTTGGCAACAAACCGGCGAATCTTTGTACTTGGCACGCGAGCGGCATTTGATCGCGCTTAAACATGCGCATGAACATTTAGAACAAGCGGCTGCTTACGCCGCGCAAAATGACCAGTCACTGGACTTGTTTGCCGAAGAACTACGCCTAACCCAAGATCGCTTGAATAGCATCACTGGTGAATTCACTTCAGATGATTTGCTAGGCGTGATTTTTTCGCGGTTTTGTATAGGTAAATAGCGATTTGGACGCGGTGTATCCGTTCGCGAGGTGATCAACAGTAGATCAAAAACAAACCATAGTCTCGTTTCAAGGATTAATCTTCTATCGCGAAACGAAACTTCCCTTCTGGTAGCATGAACTTTGGTATTGGCTTCTTTGAGTCCACTAACACGAGATCAACAGGTGTTGCGTCTACAGGGTCATCTTGTCGATAAGCGTAAATTAAGCGCACGCCATTTTTAGGTAGTAAAGTTATAGGGATGTTTTGTGGTTTAAACCCTGCTATTGATTCCAACCATGTCCCGCGACTGGTGATTTTATTTAAGCGATATTGTGGATAGACAATCTGCATATCAACACTATTTTGCTCAATACCCAAGCGTACATAATGGTTGGATTTAGTCACTAAGATCGACGGCTTTGTTATCTTGAAGCGACTTTGTAATTTCTTATACATACCCTGTTGCTGTTCCGACTGAAAGATGGGACTCATTTGTGTTTGTTCGATAACCAAAGGATCTATACCGGACAACATTTTTAATTGCGCCGCCATCATTGCACGAGTAGAACTGTTATTTGCGTCTGGACGTTTGTATATGTGGCCATAGCCAGCATAAACGAATACTTTTGCATTTGGATCTTTCTTAAAAATTTTTTCCACTAAGTTTTTCGCCATATCCAATTCACGGTTGACTGTTGTTGGCTCGTAACTGATCAACTTCCAATCATCCTCAATCGCGCTATTGATGAAATTAGCGAACATAGGTTCTTGGGTATAGAGACCCATGGCATCGCTAACATATTTCTTTGCAAGAGGTTTTTCATCCCAGGGAGAGAATGCCTCACAAGCCAAATAGGTGTAGCCGATACGTCTTAGTTCTTTCGCTAATTGCATTGCAAATGCGCGATGCATAGGTACATGATGCGCCTCGTTAAGCATGACAATTTGTTGGTTTTTAGCTTTTTTGACTATTTCGCTTATTGCGTCAAGCACCACGATATCTTCTGCTTCTGCACCAGATACTAATTTATCGTCTCCAGCTTGGTAAGGTAGTGGGCGTCCTAGTCCTTTCTTTTTCTCCAGTCGAATTTGTGTGCTGAGTGCTTCAATGGCAGCATCTTGATCACCTATAAAAGATAATGAATTTCCCAAACCAAGAAACGCTCCGGCAAGTAAAAAATCACGATTTCGTCCTTTGAGCGCGGCATCGGGTATGGACTTCATTTCTTGTAAAAAGATCTCATTTTCTCTTAGCGTTCTAAGTCTAATCGTTCTGGGTTCTGCGCCAGTCGTAGCAGAACTTTTACGTATTTCTTGAGCATAAAGATCGCTAGTTGGAGCGAATATTGTCAATAGCCAAAAAGACGCAATGAGTCGTATTCGATGATTCATATCGATAATATCGGTTGGTGGTGTTGCATGCCTTGCAGGCTACAAATGGACGTACCCGTTCGACTTTTGATTGGTAAGCGGTGGATCAAATCTGGTTAGGGGAATCAAACCGAACTAAACCTAATCGGACTCAATTAAGTTCCGCTAACCCCAATTTTGCAATGTCTCAAATACTTGACGAGATGGCACACAGTCTTCTGGAAAATGTTCCATAAAGTCAGCACGCATTGCGCTAGCAAACTCACTTAAATAACGTTCATAGTCGGCAGCGCGATTCGCCTGATAGCAGGTGCGGTAATGTTCAGCATCCACTTTGTCGAAGCGAATTTTTCCGAAACATTGAGTCGCCCAAATTTCCGGAATATGTTTTTCACGCATATAGCGTTCGAATTGCTCGCTTAAATCGGCACGTATGCTGACACTGACTTCGTAGAGGATCATAGGTAGCTTTCTATTGTCTTGCTTGAGCAGTAAGTAAGTTTAGTCATCATCGTCTTCGGCATTCGATAAGGCTTCCAGCCGCTCTTTATCTAGTTTGTCTTTCAGTTGCGCTGCATCCTTGCTGAACTCCTCCACGCTAATATCTTTGCTGAGTCGCAAACTTGGTGAGAACATATCGCCCATATACAGATCATCACCGAAGCTACCAGTATTCTTATATTTTGACATTAACATGGTGCCGGACGCGAGTGCGGCACAGAACATGACGGCCCATAATTTGCGACGTGTTGAACGGGTACTGATGGTGACCAAATGAAAATAGAGCATAAAGCCGACACACAATATTTGCGCATGGCTACGGTAACGCGGTAGTACTTCCCAAGAAAAAATAAAACCACTGAGTGTTGCTAGCATAGCGCAGACTTGCATCGCTACGAGACCGCATGCGGCAATAAACAGATGCCGTCCAAAGCGTGGATGTCGTGCAAATAAGCGATTCGCACCGGCCCATAAGCCCGCCCAGATCAAGGCAAATAACAGCATGCTGATGGCATATTGCGCGTACACCGTGAAACTGAATGCCTCGGATTGCGACGTCCATTTCGAGAATACAGACTGCAAGCTAATCAGTAAGAAAGCGGCCAGCGTTGGACGCCAGCCTTCCCAGCGATAATTGTTGGCATCGAGCACTTCTGGTTCGACGACAAAATGACTATCACGCACTCTCAGAAAGGTTTGTCCCAGACGCAGCACGCGATTGCCATCCAACTCTAGGGCGCTATGACGGCGGTTTTGGTAGGTCAAACCATTGCGACTATCCAGATCACGAATTTGCAAATTGCCCTGTTCGTTTAGTTCTATCTGCGCATGATGCGCAGCGCTATGTGGATCGTCGAGGATGACGTCGTTATCATAGGCACGTCCTATGCGTATCGGTAGGTTGTCGAAGCGATGACGATGTTCGACTTCGCCACTGCGTGACAAAATTTCCAGAAAATAATGGGCGCTCATTTTTTGCTCCCATTGGATGTCGTTGCTGCAGTTTTTGCAGTTGCCGTAATTACTGGCTTTCTGCCTATCATCTGCAAAAACTGGCGGGTCAGGCGCAGGCCATTGTCATACGAAACCCCTTTTGCGCTTAACATGCTTTGTAGCACTTCTTTGTCCTGATCCATGCTGTAGGTGATCAGGCGGAAATCGTAGATACCAGCAAATTTACGATAAGCGCGGGCACAGATGACGGCGCGCAAGGATAGTTGAGATAGCTGATCATTCTTAATGAATTCTTCAGTGCAGGTTGGACCGGTCAGATTGCTTTGCTTATTGCCCGCATAGATTTGATTTTTAAATTTATCACTCATGGCGATAGAAAAGCGGAGTGCATCGAGGTTCTTGCTCTTAGAAAAACTATGCGTAATCGCGACATGGCCGGTCTGCAATTTGCCTGAAACAAAGATAGACGATTCCATATTGCAGCTGATTTTATCCTCGCTAAAACTGGCCTGTTCTTTGGTATTGGAGCTACCCCAGCAACGCATCTGTTCCGATTCGCGCACGGGGACGACATACGGGCCGAGTTCTTTGTTATTCAAAGGATGTTCGAGTAATTTATCCAGCATCAAATTTTGGTGCACGATCAATTGCCGTCCTACTTCTTCATTGAAATTGGAAGGGATGGTTTTTTGTAATTTGACTTTGTTGAGTAGCTCGACCACGAAGCGTGCTGGCACGAGAAAACTGACCAGCTCGCCATCCGTGCGTTTCGCTACATTGACACCGGCCAGTGCACCGGATGGCGTGACGTTGGGGCCGCCGCTCATGCCCGAATTGATAGACCCTGTGAACAAGAGTTGATCATAAAAAGCCCGTCCTATAATGCCGTTGTAAGCACCTTCCGAAATCGCAAAACCCAAATCTAGGGGATTGCCAAGCGAGTACAAATATTGACCTTGATTGAGCTTAGGTAATTGCGCGCTATCGTCGGGAATTTTAAAAAAACCCGTACCGCGGCGACTGATGCGAACGACCGCCAAATCATGCAAGACATCGACCGCTAACAATTCCACCGTCCCGCGTTGATCGTTGGTGTCGACAAATTCGCCCACGTAGACTTCGGGTTCTAATGCGATCTGCGACACCACATGATAGTTGGTCACGACTAGATCACTCTGCCCGACCATGAAGCCCGAACCTACCGACGATTGGGTGCGTCCATTCTTGACTAACACGCGAATTTGTAAGAGGTCGTTTTTCGCCGCGCTATATAATTTTTGCGCGGCAGAAGAAGTCTGTTGCTGGCTGATGCTATCCTCATCATTCTTCTCTTGCGCATGGGTGGGTTGGAGTAGCAGTAGCAGCGGTAGGCTTAATGCGGAACAACTAAGGGCACGCAGCAGCAATCGAAAATTCATAGAGAGGGTCTTTGGGAATATGAGTGAGGCGACGGCTTGCTTTGCGAGCGTCGCATTCAACAAGAAATGTACATTAATTTAGAGCATAAACGATTTCGCGATGAAGTACAAAAAGTGTCGTGCCTAGGTATTTCAATCCAATAATACCGACATCATACTAATTGCACCCATCACCATCTCATCACTTTCAATTCTAATCTTATCGTCGGGATGTTTTGCACCGAGTATACATAACAAGGGCAGATAATGCTCACTAGTCGGCACCGCAAGTTGCGCATCGCTGCCGAACTGAGGGTAATCGATGACCTGGCCAAATTCGCCCGCGACAATCGCTTCGCGAATACTGGTATTAAAACGTTGCGCCCAGTCGAAGCTAGTGACGCGTGGATCTAGACGACGCAAATTGTGCACCACATTGCCGCTTGCCATGAGCATCACACCTTCTTCGCGCAAGCGGGCAAGGCCTTGTCCTAATTCAAAATGAAAGGCGGCATTTTCGTTTGCATCCAAACTAAGTTGAACAACAGGAATGTCGGCATCCGGAAACATCTTGATCAAGACTGACCAAGTGCCGTGATCGAGCCCCCAATCCTGATCCAGCCTTACCGGTAGTGGCGCCAAGATTTGCGCGACCCGTTGCGCTAGCGCTGGGCTACCCGGTGCCGGATATTGCATCGCGAACAGCGCAGGTGGAAAACCGCCAAAGTCATGAATGGTTTTAGGTAAGCGCATCGCTGTGACTTTGAGCCCTTCGCTCATCCAATGGGCAGAGATCATGAGAATCGCTTTTGGCTTATTGTCTGACTGCGCAAATTCACGGCCTAGCTGCGCCCATTTACGCGTGTAAGGATTGTCTTCCAAGGCATTCATAGGGCTACCATGACCGAGGAAGATGGCTGGTTGTCTGGACTTACTCATGATGCTCCATTCAAACGTGGATTAGTGCAGCCTACTATGTATAGCCAACTATTTCAGTTGGAAGCTGAGTCGCAAGCGTTTTTTGATGATCGTTTCTACACCATCTTTTTGTGTCAGCAAGTGCAGCTCGACTTGTTTTTCTTGCGCTAGCCAAGTCACGCTTTGTAATTTTCCTGCCGGTAGTTTGGGATAGGCATTAATACTATTTTTGCGCACATGAAAACTACTAATCACTCGCGTCGCAGCGTCTTGAAATAGCGCCACTTGACCGCTAGGCGCGATACTAAATTCACTGCATTGGCATAGGTGGCGTTTTTCAAAGTACAAAAATTTAAAGCTCTGATTGCTATGCCAACGTCCCGACACATTAATTTGTTTCGATTCTTGCGACTGAAATCCATGACCTAGGTCTTTGCTCACCTGGGTCAAGACTTGCGCCTGTGCTGCTGGCGTTATCAGGCTAGTGTTGAGTAAGGAAGCCAATACCAGCAAAGGAATGGTGCGTAGAATTTTGCGTGAGTCAGAACAGAGTGCATGCATTATGAATTAGGAGGAAGTGGTAAGAGTAGCCTTGATCATAAACCTAATTGATCCATCTTGTCCGCTCGTGAAGGTACTAATGACTGCGCTAATGATTACGCTAAGATCGTGCCAATGACGAAGCAATTGATCAAGCCAGTGATCACGAGCACCCCAACACAGCATTGCTATTCATCGGCATCAACGCGCTTTTGCATCGGGATATACCGCAGTCCGTGCATTTCTTGTACTTCGTCGGTCGCGCTAAAGCCAAATTTTTCATACATCTTTTCAGCAAAGAGTGAGGCGTTGACGGTGAAATTACCAGGATTGCCTAACTGCGCCGCATGTGTTTGTAGTTGTTGCCATAGTTGTCTGGCATAGCCTTGGGATTGCTGTTCGCTGGCGACAAATAAGTGATACAGATGACTGTTATCGCGTAAGGCAATGGCTGCAATAATGTGATCTGCACTTGCCTCTTGCGGATGGCAGCCTACCCAATACACATAACGTTCTGAAGCCAAATAGCTGCTTATCGCCTCGCTGCTAATGGATTTAAAAAATTCTTCTGCGCCGCGACCATCGGCGTGCAAGGTGAAATAGTGTGCCACGCTATGTACTAGGTGACTGATGGCATCAGCGTCAGCGATGGTGGCACGGCGTAGGAGTAGTGTCATATATCGGTGTATTTGAGCATTAGCAGATGGCGGTAAGCAGCTCGATCTTTGCTATGAAATTAGGTTTTCGACTTAAATAGGCATTCTATCAGCGAAAAAACCGCAATGCGTCGGTTTTGAACGCAAGTAAATGCGGCTCAATTTAAACACCCAGCCTGTCATCGTGCAATGTCGTATAAATGACAGAAATCAAGGACTGAAGGCGGCTATTTGTAGCGTTCTAAGGTTTTCACCTCATAATATGGCGACACGTCCTAAATAGCGTTGGGCGTATTTCATCAATCAGTTTTGGAGCACGGCGCTGATGCAATCGCCATGAGTTTGGATTGCCACAGTAGATGAATCATCTTAATTGAGTGAGATTGTGCATGGGTACTTCGCGTCAAAGGTTTATTGTGTTCGCCACTGTGGTCTATGCCTTGGTGTCTTTGCTATGGATTTTTTTGTCCGATCAGTTGCTAGCGTTATTTTCGGATCTCGACGCTATGGTGTGGTTGTCGACGGTCAAGGGAATTTTTTACGTCGCAGCCACTTCGACGCTCTTTTTCTTC
>CAYXJI010000059.1:0-5845 GCA_964465175.1 uncultured Burkholderiaceae bacterium
TCCCCACAGACCGCATTCCGTTGCCGGAGGGGAGTGTTCATACCATTCCATTAGGCGCACCTGCGGTGCTATTGGCGTGCTGACGGTGCATTTTCGGCTATTTTTGCTACGCTTCGTTGCAAATCCTAATGGAAATTCTGGGATAAATCCAAACTATACAAATAGCCATCCACCGACACGCCAGCCACCACGGCGATATTCGGTACGCGCTCTGTGCGGACAAAACCTTGCTTCTGCAAAACCCGCGCTGACGCTAAGTTATTTTCTGTGACGTAGGCAATGAGTTGTCGCAATTGCCATTGCTGACGTGCTAGCGCAATTAAAGCGGCTAAGGCTAGTGTCGCGTAGCCTTGCCCCACACTTCGCTGGCCTATACGGTAACCGATTTCGGCAATGCCTAATTCTTGTTGAATGTCTTTCAGATTGGCGCGTCCGACAATTACACCACTGTCATTGACTAAAACACTGGCGTGAAATGTCCCTTTTGTATAGGCATCCAAGAGTGCGTTGATATGAGCGCGCACACCAACCATAGAATAAAACTGAGCAGGACGTGGATCGATATGACGCTCAAACCACGATCGATTGATAGTTTCAAATTCGACTAATTCACCGAGGTCTTCCAATTGTAAAGAGCGTAGAAAAATTTTTGTCATGTGGTCTCCAAAAAATCGCGATGGCATCATACCGTGATGGCGGCAAAGTGTAGGCGCGCTCAATTGGCAATTCCAATTTAAGGATGTTTAAACGCTGAGTCAAAAAAGTTTAGCTATTCCGCTGAAAATCAAACCCACGCATGATGCGCAAAAAAATTTGCAGAACAGGATTATGATCGGCTGTGCGCCATATCGCCAATAAGCTAGAGGAGGCGGGTAATTGGACAAAATGGACGGCGTGATTCAGATGGTGTGCGTAGGAGATAGGCATGATGGAGATGCCCACACCCTTTGCTACCAAACCCAACAGCGTCACACCAAAATCCGACTCCACACGTATCTTCGGGGCGAAACCAGCGATCTCAAAAATGCTACGCAATTGGGCCGCGTGTTCGCTTTTGCCATTGAGTGCGGGTAATACGAATTCTTCGTCCTGTAATTTGATCAAGTCTTGCATCTTCAATTGCGATCGTTTGGCAAAGCGATGCTGCACTGGCACCACCAGCGCAAAGTTCTCATTCATCAATTGAAAAGACGCTAGCTCCACGGATTTTGCTAGTTCGCGATTAAACGCGATATCGATGCGATGTGACAACAAGTATGGGTCAACATCAATGGCATCCACTTCGATCAATTGCGCCACGATATGAGGGTGCTGTTGATTCAAAACCAGTAACAAATCAGGTAACACAGAAAACGTAATCGACGCTGGATGTCCTATCCTCAAGGTACCAATATCACCCGTCGAAATCAATTTGGCGCGCCTCGTCACACTCTCGTAATCGTTCAAAAGTTTGCGGTATTGGTCGCGCAAAAATTCTCCTGCTGGCGTCAGTTTGACATTGCGCTTGTCGCGTTCAAACAAGGAAAAACCAAGTTCGTCTTCCATACTCTGAATATGGCGACTTAATGCTGATTGCGTGATGAATATTTTTTCGGAGGTCTTCCAAAAATGCAGTTCATTGGCGAGGGCTAAAAAGTATTCGATCTGGTGAATTTGCATTGGTTTCTACGGTGAAGGTCGGTGCTATAGTTTAGCAATTAAATCGAAAATCGCATTAATTAAGTCGAATTTAGCATTTTTTCGCATTAAACGGCAGTGTAAATTACGCCTTATCGAAAGTGAGGGCGCAAAATGCAAGAACGATATTTGAACAGCGTGGGCTGGGGTGGTGGCGTTGTGTGCTTGATCGCCTATGGCCTCAATACGCAGCAATTTTTGGCAAGTACCTCGACCATTTTCTTGCTGATGAATATCTTTGGTTGTTGCTGTTTGATTTATTACACCTTTAAAAAACAGGCCTTTGCGAACACCGCGCTGAATGGCGTTTATTTGTTGATGACATTGTTGGCACTCGCCAAACAAATTTACGTAAGTCCTAACTGAAAGGGAAGAGAAATGATTAGCTTAAAACGTAGCGACGCTAACGATATGGATTACAAAAATTTAGTCCTAGCCTTGGATCATTATTTGGCGGTCACCGACGTGGAGGAACATGCGTTTTACGCACAGTTTAATAAGTCGGATGGGATCAAATACGTGATCGTCGCCTATGATGGCGAGACCACAGTCGGATGCGGCGCGATCAAGAATTTTGCCGAGGGAGTGATGGAGGTAAAACGTATGTTTGTCCTTCCATCTGCGCGCGGCAAGGGTGTCGCGTCTATCGTACTCAAAGAATTGGAAGATTGGGCACTTCAATTGTCGCAAAAAAAGTGTGTTTTAGAGACCGGTGCTGGTCGCTTGGACGCGGTGACCTTGTACCAAAAAAACGGCTACACGCTCATTCCCAATTATGGGCAATATCAAGGCGTGATCAATAGCGTTTGCTTTGAAAAACAGCTTTCTAAGACTTACGCAAAATTGTCCCAGCTAGGCGTGCCGACGAAGACAGTGCTTGAGCACGGCGAGTCGGCTACAACGACGCTGGGGCTGTTTTGCGTAAGTCCTATTTCTGAATGATCCACTGAGCTTGGCTATCTTGGCTGCCACTTGATCAAATCAAATACGAATTTCGGCAAGCAAAGAGGCATCCCTTGGACATGAAATAATAAACGAAAGAAAACACCATGACTACGCAACTATCTCGCAATTGGCCTCTTCTTGATGATCAACACCTCACCGAAATCGAACATAAAAAACGTCCCGAGATTCAGCTCCGGTTTGGCGATGCGGACGATGCGGCTCTATTGACGGCGCTGGGACGAGAGACTTTTCATGACGCCTTTTCTGTCTATCCACAAATGCCGGCAGCGCCTCTTGCCAGTTACTTACAGGCAGAATTTACCGTCGCAAATTTAGCAGCACAGTTAGCCGATGATAAATCCTTTTTCTTAATCGCAGAAGTCGCAAGCCAAGCCGTCGGCTATGCCAAAATGGAAGCGCATCAAGGCATGCCGGGCGTGCGCTTGACCAATCCGATCAAACTCCGACGCTTGTATTGCAAGCAAAGCGTTGTAGGACTCGGCATCGGGGCTCGCCTGATGGAACGCTGCGTGATCGAGGCCTCACAACGACAGCACGATGGCATTTACCTGACCGTGTGGGAGCACAATCTGCAGGCGCAAGCATTTTACAAAAAGTGGTCTTACGAACCCTGTGCCATGATCGACATCTCGCTGGGTGGTACGGCTTTACGTGACTTGGTGATGCAAAAGGTTTTGGTTCCCGTCGCTAGCGGTGCGCTCCCAAAATCCTAGGCGCGATGTGTGCGGCCGAGTATTCACTTACTCGCTGTGGCGGCTTTTTGTGAACAATACGCGATCAAAAACGCGATGGCAATTAAGATCGCCGCCAAGGTGAAAGTCCATTGCAATCCCGTCGCCATAGCCGAGCCTTGTTGGGCATACTTGCTGCCCATCGCAAACAACCTGCCCATCAACGATGCGCCAGTAATTAATCCTAGATTACGCGCCAAATTGAGTAGACCTGCCAGTAAGCCACTTTGCCCTAGTGCGCGAACTTGCATCACTGCCGTGTTATTAGCCGCTTGAAATAAGGCATAGCCCGCGGTGATTAAAAGCAAGGAGGCAATATAGCCAGTGACTGCGAATAGGTCGGCCAAAATGGGCAAAAAGGCACTGCCAACTCCCATAGAAACAAGTCCCACGTTTACCATCGTCGAGGCGCCCCAATGGTCGACTAGTCGTCCGGCAGGCAACCCCGTCAGCGCCGCCACAATCGGCCCCGTTGACATCACCAGACCGACTTGCGCGGGGCCTAAATCGAAGGCGGTGGAGAGATAAAACGGCCCCACCACCAAACTTGCCATGACGACCGTGGTGACCAAAGCACTCATTACAAAACTGCTACCTAGATCGCGATGACGTAGCAATTTTATCGGTATGAGCGGTGCCACCAATTGACTTTCGACGATGAGAAATAGAACTAAGCCGACGATAGCGATCAGTAATAGCCCTATGTTTTTCCAAGCGCCGCCATTGTGCGTACCCGTCATGGCAAAGGCATACGCAGCGAGCGTACCTGCCAACAAAACCGTACCTAGCCAATCGAATGGGCTATTGTGCTGAGCAGGCGATGCAAACTCTTTGGGTAGGTAGCGATACGCCAGCCAAGCTGCCGCAATGATAAAAGGGAGCATCCCGTAAAAGAGGGCTTGCCACCCCAGATGTGCAAGCAATAGGCCGCCTAAAGTAGGACCAAGCGCTGTGCCGAGAGCGGACATACTGCCTAATAATCCCATGGCGCGACCTAGCTTTGGCTTGCCAACCGTTTCGGCAGCTAAAGCCATGCCCAACGCCATCATGATGGCAGCGCCCACGCCTTGCACGGCACGCGCCGCAATCAAGTAAGGCAAGCGCGTAGCCAGCGCGCATAAGCAAGATGCAACAGCAAACACCGCCAATCCCAACAATAACAATCGACGACGTCCGACCACATCGCCCATGCGTCCCACACTAACGATCAATGTGGTGATCGCGAGCAAATAGGCCAGTAGCACCCACTGCACGGCTTGCATATTGGTACCGAAATGGCTGGCGAGTTGTGGCAGGGCGATATTCGCGATGCTCGTGCTGAGCGAAGATAAGAGGATGCAAAGACTGAGCGCACTCAGTCCCAGTTTGGTGTGGAATGGGTCAATCACTCGCTTGGAATCACGCATATTAGTCTCAGTGTGTACATCGAATAAGTAGAATAGGTAAAACGTATGGGTGCTTAGGCAGTGCTTGGGCAGCGCTTTAGCCTTGCCATAGCGCTAGCCTAGACGCTCTTCACAATGCGCGGAAGGCGCAGCATTTGCACTTTATTCGTGCATTAGACGCCATAGCTGAATGAATCGCCGCTACAATCGTGCGCATGACCACACCCGATTTCAATTTATTGATCACCCTCGATGCAGTGCTCAGCGAAGGCAGCGTGGCAGGCGCAGCCCGTCGTTTGCAGCTGAGTCCCTCGGCCATGAGTCGTGCCCTAGCACGCTTGCGGGTCACCGTTGGCGATCCCTTATTGGTACGCGCAGGGCGCGGCTTAGTCGCAACGCCGCGTGCTTTGGAATTGCGCGAACAAGTCAGCCATGTGGTGCAAGCAAGCGAGGCGATATTACGTCCAACAACTGCGCCTGACCTCGCTCAATTGCAGCGATGTTTTACCCTGCGTTGTAGCGAAGGCTTTGTTGAAAATTTTGGCGCAGAATTAATCGCGCGGGTGCAGGCGCAGGCACCCAGCGTGCGCTTGTGTTTTATGCCAAAACTAGACAAAGACAGTCGCTTGCTGCGCGAGGGTAAAGTGGATTTAGAGACGGGTGTCATCAACGCAGAGATGAGTCCAGAGCTACGCACGCAAGCCCTATTTCGAGATCGATTTGTCGGCGTGATGCGCAGCGAACATCCTTTACTGTCAGGTACGCATGGCAAAAGGAAAGGAGGGCAATCCAAGCTCACTATGGCACATTACTTGGCGAGTCAACACATTGGTATTTCGCGCAAAGGCATAGTCTCAGGTCCGGTTGATAGCGCGTTAGCCGCACTAGGAAAGGAAAGAGATATCCGCACTATCGTTGCCGGATTTTCTACCGCATTGGCACTCGCACGTGGCAGCGATATGGTAGCCAGTGTCCCTGAACGGCACACTGGCAATTTGCGTGAGGGCATGTATAGTTTTGCCCTCCCTTTTGCGCTACCGGAGATCAGTGTCGCACTCATCTGGCATCCCCGCATGCAAGCCGATC
>CAYXJI010000059.1:5855-13694 GCA_964465175.1 uncultured Burkholderiaceae bacterium
GATCCTGCCCATTGCTGGTTGCGGGGTGTGGTATTGGCGACCTGTAGCAGCGACAGTCACCTGACTTAATCCTACTTAATCGCCCGCCCTAAGCGCAAAGTCGCCTCAATTGCAGCGGGATTCCGTGGCAATTTTTCGCTCATATTGCGATGGCCGTCGGGCGTGACGAGTAGCACGTCTTCAATTCGCACACCAATGCCGCGCCATTTGGCATCGACGTCGCTGGCATCGGCGGGAATATAAATGCCCGGTTCTACGGTTAATGCCATTCCTGCGGCTAAGACGCGTTGACCACCGCGTTTGCCGGCTTCCATTTGATAATCGCCGGTGTCATGCACATCCAGCCCTATCCAGTGACTGATGCCATGCATAGTAAAACGACTGTAAGCACCGCTACGATAGACGCTGTCTTTATCGCCCTTTAAGATGCCCAAATCGACCAAGCCATCACTCAAGACACGCATGGCTTGATCAAAGCCTTCATGATGTTTGCGTCCCGGCTGTATCAGGGCAATCGCGGCGTTTTGTGCGCGTAAGACCAGATCATAAATCGCTCTTTGTTCTTGACTAAATTGTCCTGAGACTGGCCAGGTTCGGGTAATGTCCGCGGTGTAATAGCCGACTTCTGCACCCGCATCGAGCAGCAGCAAAGAGCCTTTAGTAATGGCATGATCATTGGTCAAATAATGCAAGGTGCAAGCATTCGCGCCCGCCCCGGCAATCGTATCGTAGCCAGTAAAGCGCGCGCCCAGTCGGCGCGTCGTGCCTTGAAAAGCGCCAGCCACTTCACCTTCATTCTCAGCATGAAACGAGGCATGCATGGCGGCCAGATGGCCTTGGATAGTGGCATCAACCGCACGTTGCAACATCTCGATTTCGGCTGGCTGTTTAAAGAGCCGCATCTCGGCTACCATATGGCGACCATCGACCAATATACGCTTGTGACTAGCGTGATTGTTATCGCTCCCTAAGGGGTAGACCCAATCTAAGATTTTTTTTCTAAAGTCCTCATCAAAATTCGACACCAGCACGAGGCGCTTTGCGTTGCTCACGATTTTCTTCAAACTTTGTTCCGCTGCGGGAAATGACTCGGCCTGATTCGCCCCGATGGAGCGCGCACCCTCGACGCCTAAACGCTTGCCATCATAGGCCTCGCGCCGCGCATCGCGATTGCGCACGTAGAGCGTATAAGCTTGCTCACTATCGGCTTGCAAAACCGCCACGGCCTCGGCTTCTTCGACACCGGTCAAATAGTAAAAATCAGAATCTTGGCGATACATGTGGGTGCTATCGCCATTGCGCGCTTGCTCAGGCATAGACTTGATGACGGCGACCGTGCCGGGACCCATTTTTTTCAATTCTTCTAAAAGCCGTGCACGATTACCGGCAAAAAAACTCGCAGGTAATCGTACCCCATGAAAACTCTGCTTACTTATTTCCACAGGTGCGGCGAGGCTGTGTGACGCCATTGAGGCGAGTAAAGTGAGGCATAAGGCGGACGACGCAAGCCGACGGGAATAAGTCATGATGACTCCAAAAAGGAAGATTAAGCGGGCTTAGAAAGTAAATTTATAAGAATAAATTCAGCAAGTAAGCTTAGAGCGAAAAAAGGCGAAAGAGTTTCCCTATCCTACGATAATACGTCGATGAATGCGACAATTTTAGAAGCACTTTAAGATTGCGGATTTCGAACAACCTACAGGCTTACTCGCCGTATATTGGCAAAAAATGGGCGCACTGAAGAAAAAAGTGATGCGTGTTATGATTAATTTCGCACTTGAACTATCCACTTTCAATCGAATCATTTTAAGGAAAGCACTATGCCACAACTCAAAATTACTTATTTCGATATGCACGGCGGCCGTGCTGAGCCAGTTCGTTTGGCTTTGGCGATAGGCAATATCAGTTTTGAAGACCATCGTTTCAGCTACCCAGAATTCGCAGATATTCGCAAAAACACACCGTTTGGCCAAGTGCCGGTATTAGAAGTCGATGGCGTACAAATTACCCAATGCGATTCCATGCTGCGCTACGCGGGCAAACTCGCTGGCCTGTATCCAGAAGATGCGTATCAAGCCTTGTTGTGCGATGAAGTCATGTATGTAGTGGAAGAAGCCGGCGTCAAAATGGGCCCCACCTATCGCATGGCAGGAGAAGAGCAAAAAGCTGCGCGCCTCGCCTTGGTGAATGGGCACATCCCAGTGTATCTGCGTTGGTTGGAAAAACAACTATTGGCCCGTGGCGGTGACTATTTTGCCGATCATCGTTTGACGGTCGCTGATCTGAAAGTTTTCATCGATGTACGCACCTTAAATTCTGGACGCTTAGATCACATACCCGCCGACTTAGTTCAACAAGTCGCTCCAGCCTTAAACGCCCACGCACAACGCATCGCCGAGCATCCAGCTGTGGCGGCCTACTATGCGCAGTTTGCGAAGTAAAGTTTGAAGTGATCGGGCGATTGCACGAAGGAATAAGCTTCATGTAATCGCCCTGGCATTCAGCCACGCCAAGCTGACGCAAGCCCTCAATTCCACTACAATGCCGCTCTTCCCAAGCCGATAGCTGGCTGGCCCTTGCCGCTTAGATCAACACCATCAATATGAATCAAACTTTCCCCCCACATGCCGTTGCGCGCCTGCGTTCTGCGCGTTTGACTCGTAGCACTCGACCTTTTTTGGCGCGTGGTGGGCCTAGTGGTGAGCGTTGTGCCGGATGTCGTTTGATTTTGAGTCATTGCCTGTGCGATTTGCGCACGGTCGTCCCGACACAAGCTGGAGTCTGCTTGTTGATGGCGGAGCATGAGACGCTCAAGCCGAGTAACACCGGTTGGCTAATAGCCGATGTGATTCCGCAGACGTGGGCGTTTGGCTGGGCGAGAACGACGGTGGAGCCTGCTTTGTTGGCGCTCTTGGCTGACCCACAATGGCAGCCGTATGTGGTGTTTCCTGGAGAATTTGTAGCGCCTGAGCGTGTGCATGCTCAGCTCTTGCCGCAACTTAGCGCTGACGATGCTCTTGAAAAAAAGCCCCTGTTCATCTTGCTTGACGCAACTTGGCCTGAGGCACGTAAGATTTTTAAAAAGAGCCCTTATTTGAATGCCTTTCCGGTACTGAGCTTAGCGCCAGAGCAGCTATCGCGCTATCGTTTGCGTCGCTCTCGGTGCGAAGATCATTTATGTACCTCGGAAGTCGCGGCCTTGTGCCTAGCTCTGGCGGGAGAGACGCGTGCAGCGCAAACCATGGAAGCCTATCTCGATGTGTTTACTGAGCACTATCTAAGTGCCAAGCAGCAGCGTAAGATTGATCGTGACGATGAGGTGCATCGGCGTTTGTTGGCACTGCGGGTTTGAGTTATGCTCTCTGCTGCTTCTGCTGCTTCTGCTGCTTCTGCTGCTTCTGCTGCTTCTGCTATATCTCTCGCCAAAAAACAGCTAAACTAGCGCACTTCGCGGCGGGCAACGGATAGCAGGGAGTTGCCTATGCCAATTTTTCATTTTTCTGAAGCACATCATCATGACCGATACCAGCAAACCAGCATTCCCAGACCGTCTTTCAGTTGATCCACGCAGTAAATATTATGTGGCTGCCATTTTTGATCACGAAGTCGGTATTTTGCTCAATGGCAAAGAGCGTTTAGGCGTCGAGGAATATTGTATTAGTGAAGGCTGGATTACGGTGCCAGCAGGTAAAACCTTAGATCGTAAAGGGATGCCGATGATGATTAAAGTTAAAGGTGTGGTCGAGCCGTTTTATCGCGAATCTGGCGAATAATTACTACTCGCGCTTTTTTATTGCAAGCACCTATGTCGCGCTATCAAAAAGTCCAATTTATTTCTTGGGAATTGTATACCGGCCCCTATAAAAATCCGGCGCAAGCACCGCAGGCTTTTTATAGCGGCTTGTCGAATACCCAGGTGGATTACCGCACCGATGTAGTCGGACAATGTTGGGATATCACTGCACGCTTGGCGTTTATCGCCGATGCGATAGAAAAAGCCTACGCCATCGCCGATCTAGATCCCGCCTGCTTAAAGATCTTCATGGCACCCGAATTTTTATGTCGCGGTGCGGGTGGCGCTTATTTACATGATCTGTTAAATGGCTGGGTTGCTGGCGCACCAACCAGCTTTGCGCTACCACCGCCATTCAATCATGCTTGGAGTGGCTTATTTGGTGGCATGCAAAATCTGGTGGCAGATACCCGCTTTAATGATTTTTTATTTGTATTTGGCACGGCGGTGAGCGCGTCGTTCCCGACAGCAGAGAATGTCGAAGGCCTATTTTTGCTAGACACGACACAACCCGGCGAAGTGTACAACACGACCTTAATTCAACGTGGCGGCGCCGCGCACCGTGCGCATCAGTATGCGTCACGCAAGCAATATATCTCCGGCATCGATTTTCTCAAATGGAGCGGCAGTGTCGCCCAGCATACTTTTCAATCGGTGCTACCAGCCGATCTTGCGTCGGTGATTCCAGCCGACGTCTTGGGCGTTACGGAAGGCGGCGCGGTGTTTCAGATCGCGGGCATCCATGATTTCCGTGGTCGTGCCATTGATTTTGGGATTGAAATTTGTCTAGATCACGCCGTAAGTGGTGGTAGCCGCGCCCATAGTTTTGGCCGCCTACGCACGGCTCAGCAATGGGTTCATATTCAACTCGTACCGTCCAGTGGCATGAGTCTAGAAGAAGACTCTATTCGCCTGTTACCAGCAGCCGGACCGACGCCACATTCTTATGCATTTAATTGCGATGGCTACACCACCTTGGACTACAAAGTACCTGGCAGTCATACCCAAATCTGGAACGGTGCTAACGGCGCACCCGTCACCGACGCCTATCGATTGGTCGAGACGGCTGGTGGTGCAGACTATCCCGGTACGCGCTTAGCGAGACTTACAGACTGCGTTAACACCACGAATGGGACGGTGTACGCCCATCAATTATGGAACAACGGCGCGAGCGTACACGGCGCCGGACATGTCAGAGTCATGCAGGCATTCGATTTGTAATTGCAGCGCTCTTGCTTAAGCGTTAATATCCTTTTTTCAGTACACCACTACAAAAACAAAGGAAACAACTGCTTATGAAAATGCTGACCACGTCCATGCTCATCGCCGCTGCATTCGGTAGCGCAAGCCAGCTCTACACCACGAACGTAAGCGCGTCGCAAGGGATGCCATCCGCGTCCGCGACCGCCAAGTCAAAAGCCCAAGCCAGCCTCAAAGTCGACTACCAAAAATTCACCTTGGCCAATGGCTTAGACGTGATCTTGCATGTCGATCGCTCTGATCCTGTGGTGGCTGTCAATCTCACTGCCCACGTTGGCTCTGCCCGTGAAAAAGCAGGTCGCACCGGTTTTGCCCATTTGTTTGAACACTTACTATTTTTAGAATCTGAAAATCTAGGTAAAGGCGGCTTAGACAAAATGTCAGCACGCATCGGTGGCTCGGGTGCCAACGGTTCGACTTCGCAAGATCGCACCAACTATTTACAAACCGTCCCCAAAGACGCGCTAGAAAAAATGATTTGGGCAGAAGCCGACAAACTCGGTTGGTTCATCAATACGGTGACAGATCAAGTGCTGGCGAAAGAAAAGCAAGTCGTCAAAAATGAAAAGCGTCAAAGTGTCGATAACAATCCTTATGGCCACACTTCGTATGTGATCGATAAAGCCCTGTATCCAGACGATCATCCGTATAACTGGCAAGTGATTGGTTCGCTAGAAGATTTGCAAAATGCGACCGTCGATGATGTTAAAGAATTTTTCCGCCGTTGGTATGTACCGAACAATGTCACGCTGGTCATTGCGGGCGATTTCGATCCAGCGCAAGCAAAAAAATGGGTAGAAAAATATTTTGCTGAAATCCAGCGAGGTGAAGAAGTCAAAGCGCAAAGCAAACGCCCTGGCGTGGTCAAAGAGACCGTCAAACTCTACCATGAAGACAATTTCGCACGGGTGCCGGCCTTAACCATGGTCTGGCCTGCCGTAGAACAATTGCACGCGGATTCCTATGCTTTGGATGTGCTCAGCGAATATCTGTCACGCGGCAAAAAAGCGCCGTTCTATCAAGTCTTGGTCGAAGATAAAAAGCTCACTTCCAACGTCAGCATAGGGAATCGCACCTCGGAATTAGCAGGTCAATTTATGCTCACTGTGCGCGCGTTTGATGGTAAGTCTTTAGATGAAGTTGCTGCCGCAGTGACGCAAGCATTCGCACAATTTGAAAAAGACGGCATCTCAGAAAAAGATTTAAGCCGCATCAAAGCCGGACAAGAAACACAATTTTATAACTCACTTTCCAGCGTCTTGGGTAAGTCTGCACAACTGGCTGAATATAACTACCTGACGGGCAATCCTGGTTTTGTCGAACAAGACATCAAGAATATTTTGGCGGTCACACCCGCCGACGTGATGCGCGTGTATGACAAATACATCAAAGGCAAAAACTATGTCGCCACCAGCTTTGTCCCAAAAGGCAAAGTCAATCTGGCTTTGAGCGGCTCAAGCAAAGCCGAAGTCGCCGAAGAAAAAATTGTGCAAGGCGCGGAAGCGGCGGTCGATCCAAAGATCAACGCCACATACACCAAGACACCATCCAAAATCAAACGCGATCAAGAGCCAGCATACGGTGCTGCCGCCGAAGTCAAAACACCGAAAGTATGGGAAGGCAAACTGAATAATGGTTTGCGCGTGTACGGCATCCAAAATGACGAAGTCCCCTTGGTACAATTTGAAATGCAAATCGACGGCGGTTTGCTGTTAGAAGACATCAACAAAGTCGGTGTCGCCAACTTAATGGCACGCATGATGACACAAGGCACGGCCAAAAAAACGCCGCAGGAATTAGAAGAAGCGATACAGCAATTAGGTGCCTCCATCGCAGTAAATGCGCGCACCGAAGATATCCGCATCACGGTCAATACCCTGGCGCGTAACTACCCAGCGACCTTAGCACTGGTCGAAGAAATCCTGCTAGCACCACGCTGGGATGAAAAAGAATTTGCGCTCTTAAAACAAAATATGTTGAGCCAAATTCGTCAGCAAGAAGCCAATCCAAACGTGGTCGCCGCCAACGCCTACAACAAACTGATTTACGGCGACAAAAATATCCGCTCACGCAATATCTTGGGAACGGAAGAGACAGTCAAGGCGATTACGATCGATGATTTAAAGGCCTACTATCAAAAAAACCTGTCACCATCGATCACGCGCATGCACATCGTCGGTGCTTTACCTAAGGCCACGATTCAAAATTCATTGGCGTCATTGGCAAAGACATGGCAAGCGAAAAAAGTCGAATTACCAGCTGCGAATATCGCTGGTACAGACGCTAAGCAAACGCAAGGTAAAGTGTTTTTTGTCGATATCCCAGATGCCAAACAATCCGTTTTGCAAATCGGCTATCCAGCACTAGCGGCAACCGATACAGACTATTACCCAGCCAATGTCATGAACTACATCTTGGGTGGCGGCGGCTTCGCCTCGCGTCTCACACAAGAGCTGCGCGAAGGCAAAGGCTACACCTATGGCATACGCTCTGGCTTTAGCGGCACCAAGAGCATGGGTGATTTCAATATTGGCAGCAGCGTGCGTACCAACGTGACTTTGGAATCCACGCAACTGATCAAACAAATCCTGCAAGACTTTGCCGTGACTTATTCGGATGCGGATTTACAAACCACCAAAAGCTTCCTCATCAAGAGCAACGCCCGCGCCTTTGAAACTGCGGGTGCCAAACTCGGGATGTTAGACAACATCAGCAAATACGGTTGGACACCAAACTATGTCAAACAGCGCGAACACATTGTGAAGACCATGACTGTGGAACAAATC